>NZ_JBFBAM010000013.1:0-222363 GCF_040682195.1 Kutzneria sp. NPDC051319
GGGAAGGACGCCTTACCCTCGTTGAACGCGGGTAAGGCGTCCTTCCCTGCATAAGAACGGGGTCACTCGGGTGCCCGCTCGCGCGGCGGGCGTCCGGAGCACTAGCGTCGCCCGAATGGTCCATGGTCCGCGGTTCCAGCTGGGGCTGGTGGCGCTCGTTCAGATCCTGGTGCTGGCGCTGTGGTTCTCCGCTTCCGCGGTCGCCCCGGCGCTGCGGGCCGATTTCACGCTCAGCGGCACGCAGTCGGTGTGGCTGACCGCCACCGTGCAGGTCGGCTTCGCCATCGGCGCGGTGGCTTCGGCGCTGGCGAATCTGGCCGACCGGATCCGGCCGAACGTGCTGATCGCGCTCAGCGCCGTCCTGGGCGCGGCGGCCACCGCGGCGCTGGCGCTGGCGGCCCATGACGCCTGGACAGTGCTGGCGCTGCGACTGCTCACGGGCGTGTGCCTGGCCGGCGTGTACCCGCCCGGCATGAAGATCGTGGTGTCCTGGCTGCCCAACGCCCGAGGGCTGGCGCTGGGCCTGGTCGTCGGGGCACTGTCGGTCGGGTCGGCGGCGCCGCAGCTGATCAACGGCCTGACCACGCTGCCCTGGCGAGGGGTGCTGCTGGCGGCGGCGGTGCTGGCCGTGGTCGGCGCGGCGGTCGCGCTGGCGTTCATGCGATCGGGGCCGGCGATGAGGCCGACTCGGGTTCCCGATCCCCGCTACGTGCTGAGGATGTTCGCCGACCGGAAGCAGCGGCTGGTCAACCTCGGCTACTTCGGGCACATGTGGGAGCTGTACGCCCTGTGGTCCTGGCTGCCGGCCTACCTCGCGGCCAGTGGGGCCGTGCAGGGACGCGCCGGCATCGGCGTGGCGGCGTTCGTGATCGCCGGCGGGTGCGGGCTGGTCGGCTGCCTGGTCGCCGGCTACTGGGCCGACCGGCACGGCCGGGCCTACGTGGCGATGCTGGCCATGCTGTTCAGCGCGGTCAGCGGCCTGCTGTCGGTGGCGGTGTTCGACGTGCCCTGGCTGTTCCTGATCGTGCTGGCGGTGTGGGGTGCGACCGTGATCGCCGACTCCGCGCAGTTCTCGGCCGCGCTGACCGAGGTCGCCGACCAGGAGTACGTCGGCACGGCCTTGACCGCGCAGACGGCCATCGGCTTCCTGGTCAGCGTCGTGACGATTCAGGCGCTGCCGGTGCTGGCCGACCTGGTCGGCTGGCGGCTGGCCGTGCCGCTGCTGTCGATCGGCCCGCTGCTCGGGGCGGCCGCCATGGCCCGGCTGCGGACGCTGGTCAGGGCGTAGCGGCCGGCGGCAGTTGCGCCGGGTCACCCACCGGCCAATCGTCCGGGTGCTCGCCCAGCTCGCTGAGCTGCTGCAACTGGAGTCGGCACCAGGTGGACAGCCGCGGGTCGTCGAGCATGCCCAGCAGCTCCGGCCAGGTCACCCAGCGGGCGTCCTCGACCTCGGCCGGGTCCCTGGCCACCTCGCCGTACGCGCGGGCCCGGAACACCGGGCACATCTCGTTCTCGACGATGCCGTCCTGCTCGGCGACGTAGCGGAACCGCGGCAGGATCAGCTCCACCTGGCCCACGTCCAGGCCCAGCTCGTCCTTGGCCCGGCGGCGCACCGCGTCGGCCATGGACTCGCCGTCGGCCGGATGGCCGCAGCAGCTGTTGGTCCAGACGCCCGGGAAGGTCGCCTTGGACAGCGCCCGCCGGGTGAGCAGGACCCGGCCCGCGTCATCGACCAGGTAGCTGGAGAAGGCCAGGTGCAACGGCGTCTCGCCGTGGTGCACCGTCGCCTTGGGGGTGGTGCCGACGTTGTAACCGTCCTCGTCCAGGAGGACCACATGCTCCTGTGCCACGTGCCGAGCCTAGCGCCGGAGAGGGGTGCGAGATCATGTCCGCATGCCCACGTCACCCATCCGGACCGTCGAGATCGCCGACGACATGATCCGGCTCGGTCAGTTCCTCAAGCTCGCCGACCTCGCCGAGGACGGCACGCACGCCCGCGAGCTGCTGGAGGACGGGATGGTGACGGTGAACGGCCGCGCCGAGTCCCGGCGCGGCCGTCAGTTGGCCGACGGCGACGTGGTCGCCGTCGAGAACCAGCAGGTCAGGCTCGCCGCCCGCCCCTGACCCCGGCGAGTCCCGCCCAGCGTCACACCGAAAGCGTGAAACGGATTCGTACTTTCGGTGTGACGGAGAGCGGGACTCGCGGGGGTGTGGTTACTCGTCGTCCTCGCCCTGACGGGCGTGGTCGGCCTTGCCGGGCGTGGGATCCCGGTCCATGTCGATCAGCGGATGCCGCTCGGCCCCCTCGGCCGCGGCATGCCGCCCGTTCTGTTGGTGCTCCCCTGGCTTTGTCACCCGGACAGCCTACGGACACTCCGTCAGGTCGTGTCAGGAACCCGTCAAAGTCCTGGTCGAACGCGTAGGGACGCGGTCGACGTCGGGTCGGCCTCCACCGCGAGTCCCGCTCTCGGGCAGTCATGAAACCGGTTCGGGTCGTCCGCCTGACGCCACCGGTTCGGGGGTAACCCACGTCACTCTGTTAGTTGTAGTATCGCCGGCATGGTGTGGGTGCTCGGCGGTCATCAGACCGACTTCGCGCGGAACTGGCCCCGAGCCGGGCTGGAGGTCTCCGACCTGGTCGCGGAGGTCGTCCAGGAGACCCTGGTGGACGCCCGCGTCGATCCGGCGGCCATCGGCGTGATCCACGTCGGCAACGCGTTCGGCCAGCTGTTCACCGGGCAGGGGCAGCTCGGCGGCATGCCGGCCACGGTCGACGACCGGCTGTGGGGCGTGCCCGCCACCCGGCACGAAGCCGCCTGCGCATCCGGCGGCGTGGCGATCCTGGCGGCGATGGCCGACCTTGAGTCCGGCCGCTACGACTGCGCGCTCGTGCTGGGTGTGGAGCTGGAGAAGACCGTGCCCGGCGACCTGAGCGCCCAGTACCTCGGGGCGGCGGCGTGGGTCGGACACGAGGGGCAGCAGGCCAAGTACATGTGGCCGCACATGTTCAGCCTGCTCGCCGACGAGTACGACCGCCGCTACGGCCTCGACGACACCTACCTGAACGCCATCGCCGAGCTGAACTTCCGCAACGCGCGGACCAATCCGAACGCGCAGACCCGGGCCTGGGAGTTCGGGCCGGCCAGCTTCACCGAGGACGACACGGCCAACCCGGTCGTCGAGGGCCGCGTCCGCCGCCAGCAGTGCAGCCAGGTCACCGACGGCGGCGCCGGGGTCGTGCTGGTCTCCGACCGGCATCCGCGGGCCGGCTCGGCCGGGGCCGCGCGCGTCGACGGTTGGGGGCACCGCACCGTCGGCCTGCCGCTGCAGGCCAAGTTCGACCGCAGCCGCGACGAGCCGTATGTGCTGCCGCACGTCCGGCGGGCCATTCTGGACGCCTATGGCCGGGCCGGGGTCGATTCGGTCGACGGCATCGAGACCCATGACTGCTTTGCCATGTCCGAATACCTGGCGATCGACCATTTCGGCCTGACCGGGCCGGGCGAGAGCTGGAAAGCCGTCGAGAACGGCGAGCTGGAACGGGGCGGGCGGATTCCCGTCAATGCCACCGGCGGCCTGATCGGCGGCGGCCATCCCGTCGGCGCCACCGGCGTGCGCATGCTGCTGGACGCCGCCCGGCAGGTGACCGACCGGGCCGGGGAGTGCCAGATCGAGGGCGCCCGGCGCATGGCCACCCTGAACATCGGCGGCAGCACGACGACAACCGTGACTTTTGTGGTGGGGAGCCAGGATGGACGTTGAGATCGTCGGGCGGATGCTGTCGACGCTGCCGGCGGACGACGACCACCCGTACCGGACCGGGCCGTGGCGGCCGCAGCACACCGAGTGGCGGGCCGACGACCTGGAGGTGATCGGCGAGCTGCCGGCCGACCTGGACGGCGTCTACCTGCGCAACACCGAGAACCCCGTGCACCCGGCCATCGAGCGGTACCACCCGTTCGACGGCGACGCGATGATCCACATGGTCGGGTTCCGGGACGGCAAGGCCTTCTACCGCAACCGTTTCGTGCGCACCGACGGCCTGCTGGCCGAGAACGAGGCCGGCGGCCCGCTGTGGGCCGGCATCGCTGAGCGGGCCGGCATGTCCACACGGGACGGCTGGGGCGCGCGGGGGCGCATGAAGGACTCCTCCAGCACGGACATCGTGGTGCACAACGGAATCGCGTTGAGCAGCTTCTACCAGTGCGGTGACCTGTACCGGCTCGACCCGTTGACGCTGGAGACCCTGGGCAAGTCCTCGTGGGTGCCCGAATGCGGGGTGTCCGCGCACACCAAGGTCGACGACGCCACCGGCGAGCTGTTGTTCTTCAACTACAACACCTCCGCGCCGTACCTGCACTACGGCGTGGTGGACGCGGCCGACCAGCTGGTGCACTACGTCGACGTGCCCCTGCCCGGGCCGCGTCTTCCGCACGACATGGCGTTCACCGAGAACTACGCGATCCTCAACGACTGCCCCATGTTCTGGGACGCCGACCTGATGGCCAAGGGCGCCCACGTGCCGCGGTTCCACCGGGACATGCCGTTGCGGCTGGGGGTCATTCCTCGCCGTGGGGGCAGCGACGAGGTGCTGTGGTTCGAGGCCGAGCCCACCTATGTGCTGCACTGGGTCAACGCGTACGAGGAGGGCGACGAGATCGTGCTCGACGGCTTCTTCCAGCACGACCCCATGCCCGCCGACAACGGCCAGCCCGGCTCGATCCAGCGCATCTTCCGTTTCCTGGCCCTGGACCGCATGCAGACCCGCCTGCACCGCTGGCGGCTCAACCTGGCCACCGGGCAGTGCAAGGAGGAGCAGCTCACCGATTCCATCACCGAGTTCGGCATGATCAACCCGGCTGTCGGCGGCCGGCCCTACCGCTACACCTACGCCGCCACCGGCAAGCCCGGCTGGTTCCTCTTCGACGGCGTGGTCAAGCACGACCTCTCGACCGGCTCTGAGGAGCGCTTCTCCTTCGGTGACGGCGTTTACGGCAGCGAGACCGCCGTCGCCCCTCGGGTCGGTTCCACGGCCGAGGACGACGCCTATCTCGTCACGCTCACCACCGACATGGCCAACGACCGCTCCGAGTGCCTCGTCTTCGACGCCCAGCGTGTCTCCGACGGCCCCGTAGCCCGGATTCGTTTGCCCGAACGCGTTTCCAGCGGCACCCACTCCACGTGGGCCCCCGGGTCGTCGCTACCGGGTTGGCATGCTTGACGTCACCGAAATCCCCGCCGGGCAGCGCAACGCCATCGGGGTGACGCTCGGGCTGCTCGGCGACGAGTGGTCCCTGCTCATCCTGCGCGAGGCGTTGCTCGGCGCCAGCCGCTTCGTCGACTGGCGGGCCCGCCTGCCCATCTCCAACGCGGTGTTGGCGGCCCGCCTGTCGCGGCTCACCGAGGCCGGGCTTTTCGTGCGGGGCAACGGTTATCGCCTTACCGAGCGTGGGGCCGACGTCTGGTCCGTGCTGCTGAGCATCTGGGCCTGGGAGGACCGCTGGGTCCCCAGCCACCCCGAGCGCCTCCCCGGCCGCGTGCATCGCCTGTGCGGCAAGCCTTTCGACCCTGTGCTGGTCTGCTCCGCCTGTGACACCGGCGTTCTGGCCATCGACCACTCCCTCGAAGGCGGCTTCGGCCCCAGCGGCTCCTGGGAACGCTCCGTGCCGGAGGCGACGACCAGGCGGCGGTCCGTGGGGGACGCCGGGCTTTTCCCCGAGACCACGGCCCTTATCGGCAACCGCTGGTCCGCCGCCCTCGTCGGAGCGGCATTCCAAGGGGTGCACCGGTTCAACGACTTCCAGCGGTGCCTGAACACCTCGCCGACCATGGTCGCGGACCGGATCCGCACGCTGTGCTCCCTCGGCGTGCTGTCCGACGACTACCGGCTCACGGGCAAGGGACTGGCCTTCTTCCCGGTGGTGATGTGCCTGGTGGGTTGGGCGCAGCGGTGGTACCGGGCCGAGGAAGGGCCGGCTCTGGTCTACCGGCACCTGCCCTGCGGCACGGACTTCGAGGCGGCGCTGGACTGCTCGACGTGCGGGGATCGCTTGACCCGCAAGGATGTGGTGCCTACCAGCTGACCGGGCCGTCGTCGTCGAAGAAGCCGCCGGTCGGGCCGTCGGAGGCCAGCACGGCCAGCTCGACGGCGATCTTCGCGCCCTGGGCCGGCGTGCGGAGGCCGCGGTTGCCGTTGAGATCGGTGGCGACGTAGCCCGGGGTGCAGGCGTTGACCTTGATCTGGGTGTCGGCCAGCTCCCGCGCGTAGTGCACGGTGACGGCGTTCAGCGCCGACTTCGAGCTGGAGTACGCCATGTGCAGCCCGAACGGGGAATCCGTTGCGGCCATGTGGGAGAGCGAACCCAGCCGGCTCGACACGTTCACGATGCGTGCCGCGTCGGACTTGCGCAGCAGCGGAAGCACCGCGTTGGTCATGGCCACCACGCCGAACACGTTGGTCTCGAACACCCGGCGCATGTCGTCCACCAGTGTCAGGCTCGGCGGCACCTCCAGCTCGTTGGCGATGGCCGCGTTGTTCACCAGCACGTCCAGGCAGCCGAACTCCGCCGCCACCTGGTCCGCGGCCGCGTCGACCGAGGCCTCGTCGGTCACGTCCAGCAGCTGGAACCGCACGTCCAGGCCGTCATCGGCCAACTCGGCCACGGTCTGCGCGCCGCGCTGCCGGTCCCGGGCCGAGGCCAGCACCGTGAACCCCAGCTGGGCCAGCCCTTTGGCGATCTCCCGTCCGATTCCCTTGTTGGCGCCCGTCACCAGCGCCACCCGCCCGTTCTTCGTCATGGGTTTCATCCCATCACCTGGAGCGCGCTCCAGCGCAAGTCACATACCGCCGGCCACCTCGACCAGACGTCGCGTTCGCGGTCGGTGAGCTCGGGCACCATCGAGCCTGCTAGGGTCAATGTCTCCAGTCGGAGCCACTCCACTGACCGGGCGTATTGTTCCCCGAACTGACCCGATAGCACCAACGGTGTCGGTGAGAATGCTCGCACCCCTGCCCCGGGTCGCTCGTCATGAGCTGTACTGGAGAATCCGACTCGGGGACGGGGAAAACGATGCGGGGCGCCGAACACGACAATACCTATTCAGGTTCCGTACGCGGAAATGTCGTCCAGGCTCGTGACGTGCGGCAAATAGTCCAGGTGTTCGACCCGGCCGCCGCCCCCGTCGTCCCCGCCCAGCTCCCACCTGTTCCCCGCAGTTTCACCAGCCGCCAACGGGAACTCGACCGCCTCGACCACTGGCGGTCCGAGTCGCCCCTGGTGGTGGTGCTGCACGGCGTCGGCGGCGTCGGCAAGACCACGCTGGCCCTGCGCTGGCTCCAGGGCCTGACCGGTGAATTCCCCGACGGAAACCTCTTCGTCGATCTCCGCGCCTTTTCCGACGACGGTCCCGTCGCCGCCGATGCCGCCCTCGAACGGCTCCTGATCGCCCTCGGCACCCGACCAGATCTGATACCGCTCGAACTCGCAGCCAAAACCGGTCTCTATCGCTCGCTCGTCGCCGGGAAATGCCTGACCGTGCTGATCGACAACGCGTTGTCCGCCGCGCAGGTGCGGCCGTTGCTGCCCGGCGGCGCCAGCATCGCCGTCGTCACCAGCCGCCAGCGCCTGGCCGGCCTGGCCCTGGACGGCGCTCGCTTCGTCGAGGTCGATCCGATGGACCTGCCGGCCTCCGTCGAACTGCTGGCCAAGGTGGTCGACGACGGCCGCCCCGCCGCCGAACCCGGTGCCGCCCAGGAGCTTGCGCGCCTCTGTGGTGGGCTCCCCATCGCACTGTCCGTCGTCGGCGCCCGCCTGTCTTCCCGCCCGCGTCGCACCTTGGCCCGGGAGGCCGCCACCCTCCGCGAGCGGCTCTTCGCCGGCCTCACCCTCGAAGGGGAGCCTTCCGTGCGGACCCTGTTCGACCTCTCCTACCGCGAACTTCCGCCCGCTGCTGCCCGTCTCTACCGCCTCTGCTCCATCCATCCCGCCGGCGACTTCGACATCGGCGCCGCGGCCGCGTGCGCAGGCCTTCCCCCGTCCGACACCGAGTCCCTGCTCGACCTCCTCATCGACGCCAACCTGATCCGAGAGGTCGACGACCGCACCGTCGTTTTCCATGATCTGCTTCGTGCACACGCCCGTGACCAGCTCACGCCCACCGAGCACGCCGACGCCGGCCGTCGTCTTGCCGAGTGGTACCTGGACGTTCTGGTGTCGGCCGATCTCGCGCTGCACCCGTTGCGCCGCCGCACCGGCCCGCGCTACGGACGGCCACTTTCCTTGTTCCGCAACGACATCGAGTCCTTGGCGTGGCTCACCGCCCACCGGGCCACGCTCCGTGCCGTGGTCGCGGATGCCGTCGAGCGGGGCTGGGACGACCTCGTCTGGCAGTTCGGCGAGGCGTTCTGGGGATTCTTCTTGCACAGCAGGCACTATCAGGCCGCGACCGACCTGTTCGGCGCGAGTGTGCTGTCCGCGCACCGGCTCGCCGACCCGGTCGCCGAGGCCCGGCTGCGGTTGCAGCTCGGCTACGTGCACGCCAAGCTCGGCGACCACCTGGCGGCCGTCGAGCAGAACGCCCGGGCCCTGCGGCTGGCCGAAGCCGTGGGGGACGAGCGCATCCTCGCCACTGCCCACTCGCGGTTGGGCCGCGCGGCCCGTGACGCCGGACGGCTCACCGAGGCGATCGATCACTACGCCCGGGCCAGGGATATGCAGGAGACCATCGGGTCGGCTCGTGACGTCGCCTTGTGCCGCCGACGAATCGGCCAGGTGCTCGCCAAGCTCGGCCGTCACGACGAGGCCGTTGTCGAGTTGCGGGCCGCAGCTACCGCCTTCGCGTCGCTCAACGACCGCACCCAGCACTCCCGGGCTCTGATGTTCCTCGGCCTCGCCGCCCTCGACTCCGCCGACCCCGAGTCGGCTGCGCCGCCCTTGGCCGAGGCTCTCGACCTCATGCGGGAGTTGGGTTCCGCCTACTTCCAGGCCGAGATCCTCACCGCCGTCGGCGACCTCGCCGCGCGGACCGGTGACCTCCCGGCCGCGCGGCGGGCCTACACCGAGGCCATCGACCTCTACGGTCCGGCGGATCCCAAGGCCTCCGAGGTCGCCGCCAAGCTCAGCAGCGCCTCATAAGCCGTGACCGCCACCGCTTCGATATCGTCCGCTCCCAGCACCACCAGCGGCTTTCGGCTACGGGCCATCACGACGCAACCGCCCGGGCTGATCGCCACCGCCACCACCGCACACCCAGGCAGCTCGGCCAGGATCCGCTTCGCCGCCTCGATCGGATCAGTCGCAACCTCCTGTTGCACAACCACATCGGCGAACGACCGCCATCGCTCGTCGTCGGCTCGGGCGACCAGACCGTTCCCCATCAGGAAGTCCACGGCATCGGCACCGGATTCGCCGGCAGCGCCCGCGCCGGCTCGGGCAGCCCGAGCAGACCGTACATTGTGGACCGGACGATCGCCGCCGACCGGCCCGGCCGCGCGGTGATCAGCTCGGCCAGATCGGTGTCCGGGCCCCGGTGACCTGCCATGGCCTTCGCCAGCTGCGGCCAGAGCTCCTGGTCGTGATCAAGCCGAGGTGTGTTGTGCACCAACACATCCGCAGGGCTCCCGGCCCACAACGGCGGCGGCTCGGTCGCGATGAGCGTCGGTGTGCCACTGGCCGCCGCGTACATCGTGCACGAGCCATGATCGCCGATCACAACGTCGCTCGCGATCACCGCCGCCTGCCACCCGCGATCCGGGGGAAGCACCCTCAACCCCGCGCCGATGCTGTCACCGAGCCAGCCCAGCACCGTGCCACGCCCGTGGACCGCCATGACGTTGGGGTGCAGCTGCGCCACCACCTTGACACCCAGCGTGGACAGTCGTTGGTACAGCTCCAGGTGCTGCCCGAACGTCGACTCCGGGCCCCAGGTCGAGCTGACCGTCACCAGGCACTCGTCCTGGTCCACTCCCAGCGCCGTGCGGTAGGCGTCGCGGAACCGCCGGCTCGCCACCATGCGGTCCAGGCAGAGGTCTCCCGCCACCACAGCGGTGTGCACTGCCTCCGGGCACCTCTCCTGAAGCACCGCCAGCTCCACGTCGTGGCTCAGCATCAATGCCGCCGGGATCACGCGTCCCCGATACGTCAGGACCTCCCGATCCAGCCCCGTCGTTCCCCGCGTCGCCCCGCCGGCCTTTCGGCTGTACCGCCTGGATTTCACGCTGCCGACCCCGTGGGAGAGGGTCATCACCCTGCCTCGCACGTGTTCGATCTCCCGGTGGCTCGCGGTCAGCACCAGGTCGTACTGCTCCCGCATCGCCTGCCCCCACGGCAACACCAGCGCCCCGAGGCTGTGCACGTAGTCGTCCAGGCCATGCCACCGCTCCATCGCGCCCGGCACCGTGTACACGGTCTGCACCCGGTGGTCCGCCTCCAGCAACGGCACCACCTCGCTCAGCCGCGTGCCAGCCGTCATCGTCGGCACCATCACCAACACCGATCGGCAGCCGGCCACCGTGACTCGCTTGGCCGCCTCGGCCCCGATCGGCGCCCGCACCCATGTCTGCCCGTCCATCGCCTTTCTCCCCTCGTTGAAACCCCGTGGCAGTGAGGCTGGGGGCCAGGATTGTCAGATCGCCGGCAAAATCGCCGCGTCGGTGATACCCCCAGTTCGCGGGCGGATACTGGCCGATGTGTTCGGTTCTTCCCCGTGAAATGGGGAAGCGGAGCGAAGATCGAGAACCGGTGCGCTGTCAGATCGCTGTCACGGATCGGTTCGCTGCACGTGCATCGAACCCCGCGCAATGGAGAACGATATGGAATCGAAACTCGCTTGCCGTTCCTAGCGGGGGCACACTCGGAACGTGCCGGCGCAGGGGGTGCGCGAAAATGGACGTCATTCTAGGCATTCTGGGTGGGACCGCGTTGCGGGTCGGCGGTCGGCTGCGCGCCGACTGGGGCCGGCCGAAAGAGCATGCCGTGCTGGCGGCGCTGGCCACACAGCCAGGCCGGAGCATGTCCGTCGAAACGCTGACCGATTGGGTGTGGGGCGACGGCGACGCGCCGAGCAATCCGACGTCGGCCCTGCACAACCACACGAGCCGAATTCGTATTCCCTTAAATAGGGAGTTGCCGCAGGTCGAACTGGTCAGCGAACACCACGCCTACAGGTTGGTCGTCGAGCACTCGAAGGTCGACTACTTCGTGTTCGGCGAGGCCATGGCGCAGGCGCGGCGGCTGGGCGCCGCCGGCAAACACGACCAGGCGTGCGACCTGGCCCGGCAGGCCCTCGCCCTGTGGCGCGGCACGCCGCTGCTGGAGCTGGACAGCGAGCGCGCCCGCAACTGGCGGCAGCGCGTGCTCGAGAACGAGTGGATCCCGGCCAACATCAGCCTGATCACCTCGCTGGTCGACATCGGGGATCCGACCGAGGCGTTGCGCCTGCTCAACGAGCTGGACCGCGACCATGGCGACAACCTGCTGGCCGCCAAGCAGCGCCTGCGCGCCCTGTACGCCCAGTGGCGCGTCGATGAAGCGACGTCGTTCTTCCTCGGGTTCCGCAAACGCATGCGGGACAACGTTGACGAGGACTCCGCCGCCGAGATCCAGCGCTTCCACGAGCGGCTCACCGCCGGCCGTGACCACGTCGGGCAGCCGCGGGTGCGCCCGTACCAGCTGCCGGATCCGGTGCCCGACTTCACCGGCCGCCAGGATCTGGTGGCGCAGCTGGACGCAGCACTCGCCTCCCCGATCCGCGTGGCCGTGCTCGGCGGGCCGGGTGGCGTGGGAAAGACAGCGCTGGCCTACTACTGGGCTCGGCGCCACCGGTTTCCTGACGGCTCGATGCGGGTCGACCTCAACGGCTTCGGCCGCGGTCCACGGATCAGCGAGACCGAGATCATCGACGTCTTCCTCGGCGCCTTGGGCGTCGCCGTGGAGGAGGTCCCCACTCACGCGCGAGCCGGGCGTCTGCGGGAGCTGATGACCGACCGGCACCGCATGCTGGTGCTGATCGACAACGCGCAGGCGTCGGCCGAGATCCAGGCGGTCCTGCCACTGCTCGGCGCGGCCTTCGTGCTCGTGACCAGCAGGAATCGGTTGGTCGGCCTGGCCTTGTCCAACGGCGCGCGGCTCATCACGGTGCCTCCGCTCACCTCGGAGCAGAGCGTCGCGCTGTTGGTCGGTCGGATGGGACGGCCGGCCTCCGATGCCGCGGCGGCGGCCCGGCTCGCCGGTCTCTGCGAGGGCTTCCCGTTGGCGATCACGCTGGTCGGCGACCACGTCGGGCGGCGCCCAGGGGTGCCGCTGGACGCGTTCGCGGAGCGGCTGCGCGGGCAGCGCCTGCTGCGTCTGGGCGGCTACGGCGACGGGGAAACCAGTCTGGCCAAGGTTTTCGAGCTCTCGTACCTGGCGTTGAGTCCCGAGACGCAGCGGCTGTTCCGGTTGCTGGGCCTGCACGTCGGGCTGGACTTCAGCGTCGGCGCGGCGGCCGCCCTGGCCGGCGGCGACGTGGAGGCCGAGCTGGAGGAGTTGGTCCACGCCCATCTGCTCGACCAGGACGGCGACCTCGACCGGTACCGGTTCCACGACCTGATTCGCGGCTACGGCGCGGTCCTGGCGGGCGCGGGCGACTTCGCCGCCGAGCGGGACGCGGCCCAGTCACGGCTGCAGAACTTCTACTTCCACTCGGCCAACGCCGCCGACCGTGCCGTCTTCTCGTTCGACGCCGGGGTGCCGCCGCTGGAGGTGGAGCCGGGGGTGACACCGTTGACGTTCGCCGACGCGGACGAGGCTCGCCGGTGGTTCGAGACCGAGCAGAACAATCTGGTCGCTCTGGTGTCGTCCGCGCTCGCCAGTGATCAGTTCACCTACTGGCGCACACCCCAGGTAGTAGGGCCGGCGCTGCTCAGGATCGGTAAAATGGATGCGGCCCGCACAGTGTGGGAGTTGGCCATAGCGTTGTCCGTGCACGCCGGGGAATTCGCGGAGGGCGCATCGGCCAACAATTTCGCCGATTTCCTGATGCATGTCGGAGATTTTGACGGTGCGCGCCCCTGGTTGGAAAAGGCGACGAGGATCGCGGAGCGGCTCGGGCTCGACAACGTGATAGCGGCGACGCAACACAATCTTGGGCGAGTCGAGGCGTCGAGGAAACAGTACGTTGCCGCCATTCCCTATTTCGAGCGGGCACTGGAGGCAGCCCGTCGCGCGGGCGACGTCAATGTGCAGGCCTTCGCCATGTATCGGCTCGGTGTCACCTTCCGGTCATGCGGTCGGTATGAGGTGGCCGCGAAGTTCCTGCATCAGTCGCTCAACATGCGTGAGGAGAACGGCGACATCGCCGGGCAGGGTGCCTGTATGTCGGAAATCGGCGCGCTGATCGCCGAGCGTGGCGATTTCGTGAGCGCGCAGGGCTACTGCGAGCAGGCGGTGACGTTGCTGGAGGGGATCCAGGACCTGGCCGGGGCCCGGGAGGCCCGCATCCGGCTGGTTCGGCTCTACCTCGACCGCGGCGGTGACCGCGGCGAGGCCACCGCCCACGCCCTTCGGGCCGTCGAGCTGGCCCGCCAGACCTGGCACGCCGAGGACGAGGCCCGTGCGCTCGATCTGCTCGGACAGGTCCGCCATCGTGCCGGTGACCTGGACACCGCCGAGGCCTCGTGGCGGGCGGCCCTGCGCATCTACGTCGACCGGGGTGATCTTCAGGCCCAGGCCGTCCAGGCCCGCCTGGACGAGCTCCCCAGCGCCACTTCCGTGCCGGAGCGTCGGTCCGAGGCGCCGCGGACGGTCCGTCGCAACGCCTGAGAATGTGAATCAGTTTCAATTTCTACGGTTCAGTCGATGCTGCTCGGCGTGGGTGTCGAATCACGTCGATTCACCCGCCTGGGTGACGTTCGGTGCGGTAGTGTCCGGCTCGTGCACGTGCGCCTCGATGGTGTGAGGGTTTGACCTCGGCTTTCGGTACGAGGTGAATGAAGGTTCACAGACCCGTCACTCTGGGACCCCCTTGAGACCTCTTTCGTGTGGATCCGATAGTGTTCGATTGCTAGAGCAGTCAAACATCCGGGGACCTGACGAAAGGGCATCCTGAAGTTGCTAACGACGTTCATCGCGGGCGCCGCAATGACGGCTATGGCCGCCACCGGTCAGACGGATGTGTCTACCGACGCCGCCCGGAATGATGTAGTCGCCACCGAAGCGGCGAAGACCGTCTCGGTGGAGCCTGACTGCTGGCGAGTCGGTTTCGAGAAGTAGGAACCGTCGTACGCCGAAACGCTGTAGGGAACGCTTGGCGCCCGCCGTGGGGACAGGGACCCGCGGCGGGCTGTTTCAGGAGGACACGTTCTTTCGCCAGGTTCGGGGGGAATCGCCGAAGGCGCGGGTGAAGGCGCGGCTGAAGGCGGCCTCGGAGGTGTAGCCGACGCGCGCGGCGATGCGGGCGACGGACTCGGGGGTGGAGGCCAGCAGGTGGGCGGCGCGTTCGAGGCGCTGGCGGGTGACGTAGGCGCCGGGCGGCTGGCCGAGGAGGGTGGCGAAGCGGGCGGCGAAGGCGGAGCGGGACAGCGAGGCGAGGGCGGCGAGGTGGTCGACGGACCAGTCGTGGGCGGGGTCGCGGTGGATGGCGGAGAGCACGGGACCGATGGCGGGGTCCATGGCGGCGGTGAGCCAACCGGGGCTGGCCTGCTCGCCGGAGGCGGCCCACACCCGTAGCGCACGGATGAACAACAGGTCGAGCAGGCGGGCGACCATGACGCGGGAGCCGGGCTGGGGATCGGCGAGCTCGGAGAGCATGAGCTGGCGGCCGAGGGGAAGCCAAGGGACGTCGCCGGAGTCGCCGCGGACGACGACGGCGGCGGGCAGGACGCCGAGCAGGGGATCGGCGACGAGGTGGTCGACGAGGAAGTGGCCGGTGAACCAGGTGGCCTCGGAGACTTGCACGGTGTGGGCGTCGCCGCGGGCGAGCAGGGCCATGTCACCGGGGCCGAGGTCGACGGCAGGGTGGCCGCGGAACTCCAGGCGCACCGAGCCTTGCTCGACGAGGTGCAGCATCCGGGCGCCGACGAGGTGGCGGTCGCGGCGCGGGTGGTCGGTGACCGAACGGACGATCCCACCGCCTTCCAGATGGACGGCCTGCAGCAGGTCCGAGAGGGCATCGGCTGGAGGAACGGCAAAGTCATCCGGCTTCTCAGGCATGTTTCTTGTCCCATCCTCCTCGTAACGTGGACGAGTCCACCCGATTCGACCGCAGGAGGCAACCCGACATGTCCACGCCGACGATCGTGCTCGTGCATGGTTTCTGGGGCGGCGCGGCCCACTGGGCGAAGGTGATCCCGGAGCTGCGCCGCCGCGGCTACGGGGACCTGCACGCGGTGGAGAACCCGCTCACCTCGCTGGCCGACGACGCGGCCCGCACGCAGCAGATGATCAAGCAGGTGGACGGGCCGGTGCTGCTGGTCGGCCACTCCTACGGCGGCGCGGTGATCACGGAGGCCGGCGACCTGCCCAACGTGGTCGGCCTGGTCTACGTGGCGGCGTTCGCGCCGGACAAGGGGGAGAGCCTGGCGTCGATCGGCGAGGTCGTGCCGGCGCCGGGCGGGGCCAACATCGCCCCGGACTCGGACGGGTACCTGTGGATCCGCCAGGACAAGTTCCAGGAGAGCTTCTGCCAGGACCTGCCCGACGAGGAGGCGCTGGTCATGGCGGTCACCCAGAAGGCCCCGCTGGGTGCGGCCTACGTCGCCCCGGTGACCGAACCGGCCTGGCGGCACAAGCCGGCGTGGCACCAGGTGTCCACCGAGGACCGGATGATCCACCCGGACAACCAGCGCCGGATGGCGGCACGGATGGAGGCCCGCAAGGTGATCGAGCTGCCGGCGGCGCACGCCTCGCTGGCTTCGCAGCCGGTGCCGATCGTGGACCTGATCGACGAGGCCGTCCGTGACCTGAGCTGACCGCTGGTGTGCCGCCCGTGCAGTCTCGGCTGCACGGGCGGTCGCCGTGTGCGGGTCGGTCGAGGGTTTCTCGGTTACCGTCGGTGGATGTGAACCGTGAAGCCGAGCGCGTGGAAGCAGCCTTCGTGGCGGAGTGCCTGTCCGACGGCATAACGGTGCGTCGCGTGGGCGGCGGGGTGGCGGCCAGGGCTGAACGAGATCCGGGACACTTCTGGACCAGGGCGTTCGGCTTCGACCGGCGGCTGACGGACGAGGAGCTGCTGGCGATACTGGACTTCCACCGGGGAGCGGGCGAGTTGCAGCTGGCGCCGTGGGCGTTTCCGCCGGGGTGGGACGAGATCCGTGCGGCCAATGGCCTGGTGGAGACCGGTTCGTGGCTGAAGGTGGGGTGCGAGATCGGGGCGGTCCGGCACCGCGATGACACGGCGTTCTCGATCACGGAGATCGGCCCCGACCAGGCGGGGGACTGGGCAGGAGTGATCGCGAGCGGGTTCGGGCTGGGGGAGCATCTCGTCGAGATGCTGATCCGGTCGGTGGGGCGGCCGGGCGCGCGGCATTTCGTGGCGTGGGACGGTGCGACGGCGGTCGGGGCGGCATGCCTTTACCGGCAAGGGGAACTGGGGTACCTGACGACGGCGGCGACGCTGGAGTCGCACCGGAACCGGGGTGTGCAGTCCGCGCTGATCAGCCGCCGGGCCAAGGAAGCGGCGGCGGAAGGCTGCTCGCGGCTCGTCGCGGAGACGGGGAAGCCGTTGTCCGGGGCCAAGAACTCGTCGTTCAACAACCTGGCCAGGGCCGGCCTGCGGCCGCTGTACGAACGCCGGAACTTTCAGTCCGACAGCAGGTAGAACGACCACTTGTCGGCCCCGACGGGCAGCATCTCGATCGTGGCGAAGCCGGCCTCCGCCGCATACCGGCGCACGGTCTCGGGCCGCATGACGGTGCCGGTGGCGGCGGAATCGGGTGTGTCCATGGCGTCGGGCAGGCAGGAGATGACGCTCCAGCCGTAGAGGTACTGCTCGCGCTGGGAGGCGGGAGTGGTGGGCTCGGGGTCGGTCCGTTCGTCGATGACGAGCACAAAACCGCCGTCGGCCAAGGACTTCCGGGCGGCGGCGAGCACGGCGACCGGGTGGGACATGTCGTGCAGGGCCTCGATGATCGCGACCAGGTCGTACGGGCCGTCGAGGCCGGTGGCGGCGTCGGCGGCGGAGAACCGCACCCGGTCGGACACGCCCGACTCGTCGGCACTGTGCGCGGCGGACTCGATGGCCTGCGCGTCGAGATCGAGGCCGTGCACGGTGATCTCCGGATACGCCAGCGCCATCGCGATGCTGGACCAGCCGAGCCCGCAGGCGATGTCGGCGACGCGGGCCGAAGTGGACAGTCGCTTGTGGACGTCGGGAATGGCCGGCAGCCACTGCTGGCCCAGCAGGTTCATGAACACCGGCTTGTTCGACGGCCAGCGGCCCTCCGGCTCCCAGGTCATCGGCGGCGGTGCGCCACCCGTGCGGAACGCGTCGACGACGTCGCCGAGGCGTCGGGCGGCGCGGACGAGCTCGACGCTCATGGAGGTGGCGAACAGCAGGCTCGACGAGTCGGCGAGCACCGGAATGTGCTCCTCGGGCAGGAGATATCGGCCCGGCTCGGCCATGTCGAGCAGGCCCGCGGCGGCGTGGTGTTCGAGCCACTCACGGGCGTACCGCTCGGCGGTGCCGGTGCGCGACGCCAGCTCGGCCGACGTCAGCGGGCCGCCGTCCGCGAGCGCCCGGTAGTAGCCGAGGCGCTCGCCGAGGTACATCGTGTACAGCTCCAACGCGCCGACGGCGTTCTGGAAGACGCGGGCGGACAGGTCGGTCGGCTCCATGCCGTCCAGCCTGCCAGATCCGCTCAGGACAGGGCCTTCACCGCGACCTTCAACACGATGATGAGTGCCCCCACGAGCGCGCTGGTCAGGCCGATTCCGACGCTGGCCCGCCCCGAGTGCCCGCTTCGGCCGGCCGCCAGCAGGCCCCAGCCGAACATCAGCGCCACCGCCGAGCCCAGCGCGATCCACACCGCCGTGTCGATCGGCACGCCCGCCGCCGCCAGGAGCAGCAGCACGATCAGCGGCAGCAGCGCGTTCTCGACGATCGAGAACTCCTCGGCCAGCGAGTGCCGCAGGCCGCGCAGCCACGACGGCGAGCCGCCGGCGATGCCCTCGTGCAGGAAATGCGCGTAGGAGAAGGCGATCCAGTAGACCAGCAGCGTCGCCGGCACCGTCACGATCGTGGCGATGAGCTTGTCCTGCTCCTGCACCGTGGCGATCAGCGCCGCGCAGATCGCCGTGCCGTGCACGGCGCCGGCCGCGTTGTGGGAGGGCTCGACCACGTGGGCGAGAACCTTGAGCCAGCGGTGCATGCCGGGAATCTAACAGGTGTAGGGGACTCCGTGGCTTCAGTGGGGATTGAATGTCACGAGCCGAAACCGAACCACCTGAACAACGTGGAGTCGTGGAACGACACGATCCCGGCGATTCGGGAACCGCGCAGCGACAGGACGGTGATGCCGTGCTCGTGGCCGTCCAGGTAGGTGGCGAAGGCGGGCTGGGTGTTGGCGGAGGTGGGCAGCAGACGCCAGGAGCCGGAGCGGACGACACGGCCGAGGAAGGTCGACACGGCGTGGTGGCCGGCGAACCAGGTGCTGTGCGGCGGCATCTCCAGCGTGACCTCGGCGGCCAGCAGCCGGCTGAGGAGGGCGGGGTCGGACCGTTCGAACGCGGCGGCGAACCGGTCGAGGGTGGCCCGCTGCTCGACGTCCGGCGGCTCGGTGACGGTGTCCTCGGCGGGGGAGGCGGCGGCGAGCTGGGTGCGGGCCCGCTGGAGCAGGCTGTTGACGGCGGCGACCGAGGTGCCGAGCAGGTCGGCGACCTCGGCGGCAGGCCAGGCGAGGACGTCACGGAGCAGCAGCACGGCCCGCTGCCGGGCGGAGAGGTGCTGCATGGCGGCGACGAGGGCCAGCCGGATGCTGCCCCGCGAGGCGACGATGGTGGCGGGGTCGCCGTCGGGAAAGGGCTGCAGCCAGGGGACTTCGGGGCTGGGCACGAGCCGGGTGTCGGGGTCGAGGGCAGCGCCGCTGAGGCCGGACGGCAGCGGCCGGCGGACACGCTTCTCCAACGCGGTCAGGCACACGTTGGTGGCGATCCGGTACAGCCAGGTGCGCAGCGAGGCCCGCCCGGGGTCGAAGTCGTCGCGGGCCCGCCACGCCCGCAACATCGTCTCCTGCACCAGGTCCTCGGCGTCCACGACGGAGCCGGTCATCCGGTAGCAGTGCGCCAGCAGCTCACGCCGGTGGCCATCCAGATCCAACGTCACGGTGTGCATACTCGTCCAACCGCCGGAACTCATCGCGATGAGTCCGGCCGACCCGCCGAGTAGGTACTGGCGACACCCACAAACCGGGAGGAACCAGTGCACAAGGCAGTGATGGTCCGCTACCGCACCAAGCCGGAGGCGGCGCAGGAGAACCAGCGGCTGGTCGAGGCCGTCTACCGCGAGCTCAACGCCGACGACCCGGGCGGTCTGCGCTACGCCACGTTCCGGCTGGCCGACGGCGTCACGTTCGTGCACGTCGCGGCGTACGAGGGCGAGGACAACCCGTTGCAGCGGTCGGCGGCGTTCAAGGAGTTCCAGCAGGACTTCGGGGCCCGCTCGGCCGAGGGGCCCGAGTTCTCCGATGTCACCCTGGTGGGTGAGTACGGCTTTCTAGCGGGAAGCTGAGGCCGATGCCGCCGGCGCCACGCTAGCCGTGGTGCCGGCGGTAGGCCGCGGCGGCGCCCGGGTGGAGGGGGAGGTCGGCGGTGCCGATGAGGGTCTGGATGTCCAGGAACTGGGTGCCCAGCGCCTTCTGGGGGATGAGCTGGTCGGCGCGGTCGATGAGGACGTCGACCACGGCGGCGGCGACGTCGTCCGGCAGCGTGGGCAGGCTGACCAGCAGGTTGGCGACGCCGATGGTGGGGACCTGGTGCACGAAGCGGTAGGCGCCGGACGGAACGGGCAGCTGCTCGTACAGCACGCCGTGGCGGGATCGCAGGGCCGGCAGGACGCGGTCGAGGGACAGCAGGCGGATGCCGACGGC
Organism: Kutzneria sp. NPDC051319; assembly: GCF_040682195.1. Classification (NCBI taxonomy): domain Bacteria; kingdom Bacillati; phylum Actinomycetota; class Actinomycetes; order Pseudonocardiales; family Pseudonocardiaceae; genus Kutzneria; species Kutzneria sp. NPDC051319. The sequence goes on from NZ_JBFBAM010000013.1 coordinate 20,060, forward strand.
GGCGTCGAGCTCGGCCAGCGCGGGCGTGGGCACGCCGCCGGACCACAGCAGGGCGTCGATCGTGCCGGCGGAGAGGGCGGAAACGGCGTCAGCTAACGGAAGATGCTGCACGCGTGGGGTGATGCCGGCGGCGGCGATGATGCGGTCGCCGGTGAGCGAGGCTCCGGAGCCGGCCGCGCCGAGGGACACCGTTCTCCCGTCCAAATCGGACACTGTGGTCAGGGGGGAGTCGTTGCGGACGACCAGTTGCAGGTAGTTCTCGTACACGCGGCCGAGGGCGTTGAGGCCGACGGCCGTGGTGAAGGGAGCTTGGGCGGAGCTGGCGGCTCGGGCGGTGTCGGCCAGGACCAGGGCCAGATCGGCCTTGCCCGTGCGGAGCAGGTCGATGTTGGCGAGGCTCGCGGTGGTTTCGACGGCGATGCAGTGCAGCCAGGGCTGCTGGGCGTTGATCTCGGCGGCCAGCAGGCGGCCGAAGGCGAGATAGAAGCCGCCGGACTCGCCGGCGGCGATGGTGAGGGAGCGAGTTGGTCCGGGACCGGTGCATGCCGTTGCGAGGGCTCCGGCCAGGGCGGCGGTGAGAAAGGTGCGGCGCTTCACGACGGCGACCGGCATGCTGGCCCGCCGCGGCGCTCCGGCGGCGTCCGTGAGCAGAGCGCGGCGCTTCACGACGGCAGCTCTATCGTCACAACCAAACCCCCGGTTTCACCGGCCTGCAACAACAATTGCCCGCCGCGGGCGGTGATCAGCCGGTCGGCGATGGGCAGCCCCAGGCCACTGCCCCGCGCATGGCCGTTGTCGCGAGAGCGCCAGAAACGGGTGGTGGCCAAGGGAAGCTCCTCGGCGGTGAGACCGGGCCCGTTGTCCACCACGGTGATCGCCTTGGCAACACAGGAGACGATCACGCGAGTACCGCCGTACTTGATGGCGTTGTCCAACACGACGTCGAGGATCTGGCTGAGGTCGTGCTCGGGGCAGCGGACCTCGAACGAGGTGTCGACATCGCCCTGCACCAAGGAAACGCCGGCCTCGGAGGCGGCGACGGACCAGGCGTCGATGCGCTCCAGCACCACCACGGCGGCGACGCAGACCTCGGTGTCGGCCGACACGGTGAGACGGGTGGCGGTGTGCTCGGCGTGGGCCATGGCCAGCAGACTGTCCAACAAGGACTCCAGCCGCTCGACCTCCCGCACGGCCGACTCGTACGAAGGCCTGCCTTCGACGACGACCCGAGGAGCGAGCGAGTCGACGCGAAGACGCAAGGCGGCCAACGGGTTGCGGAGCTGGTGCGAGGCGTCGCTGATCAATCGGCGCTGCTGCTCGGCGGCCTCGCTGACGGCGTCGGACATGCGGTTGAAGGACGAAGCGAGTTCCCGGAGCTCGCGGGGTCCGTCGCGGCCACGAACGTGAGCGTGGGGCTGGCCGGCGGCGACGGCGCCGAGACCGCGGGAGAGCTCGGCCAGGGGCCGCAGAACCCACCGCGCCACAACGAGAGTCAGCAGCACGCACCCGACCAGGGCGGCGAACGCCCCGGCGAGAATCACCGCCCAGCCCCGAAAAACGTCGGCAGCGGCGGCCCGCACCGAGGCCCGCATCACCACCGCGCCGATCACGCGCGAGCCGGTGCCGATGGGCGTGGCCAACAGAACGTCCGAAGTGGACCAGGGCATCACGGTGTCGATCGGCGGCGCGGGCTGGTTGCGCAGGGCAGCGTCGATCATGGGCGCCACCTCGCGGTCGTCGACGTTCAGCCCGGCGGCCACGATGGGCTGCCGCTGGGCGTCGACCACGATCACCGGCTCCCCGTACAGGGCGGTGTACCGGGTGACCTCGCTGACCAGCTGCTCGGTGTCGTCCTGCTGGGCCAGGCCGGCGAACCGGGCCAGGTCGGCCGTCCGCCCGATGGACAGCTGCTGGGTGCGCTCGCGGGCGGTCACGGCCAGCAGCGGCCAGGCGAACGCCGCCACCGCCGTGACCGAGAAGACCAGGAGCACTACCAGCAGCCGGGCCCGCACGGTCAGCCGCCGAGCCGGTAGCCGAAGTTGCGGATCGTGGTCAGCAGCCCCGGCCGTCGCAGCTTGGCCCGCAGCTGGGCCACGTGCACGTCCAGCGACCGCGAGATCGCCAGGTACGCGTCGCCCCACACCTCGTCCATCAGCTGCTGCCGGCTGACCGCCGCCCCGTGCCGGACGGCCAGCACCGCCAGCACGTCGAACTCCTTGGACGTCAACGGAATCAGCTCATCGCCGGCATGCACCTGCCGGGCCTGGATGTCGATCCGCACGTCACCGATCTCGACCACCGTCGGCGGCGGGGTCGCCCGCGCCGCCGCCCGCCGCGACACCGCCTCCATCCGGGCCAGCAGCTCGGCCAGCCGGACCGGTTTGACCAGGTAGTCGTCCGCGCCGAGGCGCAGGCCGCGCACGACGGACCGCTCGTCGCCGTGCGCGGTCAGCACCAGCACCGGCATGTCGGTGATCTTCCGGAGCTTGCGCAGCACGTCCAGGCCGTGCAGATCGGGCAGGCCGAGGTCGAGCAGCACCAGGTCGGCGTGGTGGTGCCCGGTCAGCGCGTCCGCGCCCCGCTTGGCCCGGGTCGGCCGGTGGCCGGCCGCCCCGAGCGCCTCGACCAGGGCGTCGCCGACCCCGTCGTCGTCCTCGACCAGTAGCACACGCACGGTCCCCACCTAACCATCCAGGGCGGATTCCTTGGTGGTTTCCCGCATGGTCGCGTACACGATCAGGGACACGAGCACGCAGCCCGCCACGTACCAGAAGAACACCGACTCGTGCCCGGCCTGCTTGAGCCACAGCGCGATGTACTCGGCCGTGCCGCCGAAGATCGCCACCGTCAGCGCGTACGGCAGGCCGACGCCCATGGCCCGCACGTTGGTCGGGAACAGCTCGGCCTTCACGATCGCGTTGATCGAGGTGTACCCCGTGACGATCACCAGCGAGCCCAGCATGATCAGGAACGCCAGCGCCGGCGTGCGGGTGCCGGCCAGTAGCGTCAGCAGCGGGACCGTCAGCAGCGTGCCGGCGATGCCGAAGAACAGCAGCAGCGGCCGCCGGCCGATCCGGTCCGACAGCGCCCCGGCCAGCGGCTGGATCACCACGAAGGCCAGCAGCGCCAGGAAGTTCACCCAGGTCACCGCGTTGATGTCGATCTTGCTCGTGTTGACCATGAACTTCTGCAGGTAGGTCGTGTACGTGTAGAAGGCGACCGTGCCGCCCAGCGTCAGGCCGCACACCAGCAGGCATTCCTTCGGGTACCGCAGCAGCACCCGCAGGCTGCCCCGCTCGCCCGAGGCCTGACTGAGGTAGGCCTGCGACTCGTCCATGGTGCGTCGCAGCCACATCACGGCCACCGCGCCGAACGCCCCGACGACGAAGGCGATGCGCCAGCCCCAGGACGCCATCTCGGCCGTGGACAGCGTGTTCTGGAGGATGATCTGCACGCCCAGCGCCACCAGCTGGCCGGCCGTCAGCGTGACGTACTGGAAGCTGGAGTAGAAGCCTCGCTTGCCGGGCGTGGCCACTTCGGACAGGTACGTCGCCGAGGTGGCGTACTCGCCGCCGACCGAGATGCCCTGGGTCAGCCGGGCCACCACCAGCAGCAGGGGCGCCGCCACCCCGATGGAGGCATACCCGGGGGTCAGCGCGATGACCAGCGAGCCCAGCGCCATCATCGCCACGGATAACGTCAGCGCCGCCCGTCGCCCGTAGCGGTCGGCGTAGCGGCCCATGATCCAGCCGCCGATGGGCCGCATCAGGAAGCCCACCGCGAACACGCCCGCCGTGTTCAGCAGTTGGGCCGTGGCGTCTCCCGCCGGGAAGAACACCTTGGCGAAGTACAGGCTGAACGCCGTGTAGGCGTACCAGTCGTACCATTCGATCAGGTTGCCGATGGATCCGCGCAGCACGTTGCCGATCACGCCACGCCTGGGCCGCACGTCCTCGTTGACGTTCACAGTCATGGGCTCAATGTCGGGTTGATTCCCGACGGCGACAAGGCGAACGGTCAACGCTTTACATCCGCTTAGGGTGGCTACCTACGCGATCGCGTGATGTGGGGGCTCGTTCGGGAGGCCACCCTGGCCGCCATGACGGACGACCAGCTGCTCGTGGAGCTGCCACCGCGGTACTGCCCGGTGCAGGTGGACACCCATCCGGACGCCGAGCTGCTGGAGGGCCAGGGCGCGGACTGGCTGACCCGGTTCGGCTTGGCCGGGCCTCGGCTGCGGGCCAACGACTGCGCCGGGTTCTACGGCCGGATCATGCCCAAGGGGGTGACCGAGCGGCTGCAGATGGCCGTCGACTGGTGCTTCTTGATGTTCGCCTTCGACGACATCAACTGCGACGAGGTGGTGCCCGACGCCGCCGGCAAGCAGTTCGTCGACATCGCCACCCGCGTCGTCCGGGTGCTGGAGGTGCCCGACGTCAATCTGGGGGCCACCGCCGACCTGTTCTTGGCCCCCGTTCGCGACCTGGCCATGCGGGCCCACAAGTTCGGCACCCCCACCCAGATCCGGCGCCTGGTCGACGGGCACCGCGCTTGGTACCTCGGTGTCCTGTGGGAGCTCCGCTGCCGCCTCGCCGACGTCACCCCCAGCCTCAACGACTACGCCCACATGCGCCAGCACACCGCCGGCGGCTTGGCCACCACCAGCTGGATCGAGATCGTCGACGGCGCCGAGATCCCCTCCTCCGAGCTCGACTCCCCGGCCGTGCGCGCCTTGTCCGAGCTGTCGTTCACCATCGCCGCCTGGGACGACGACCTCTTTTCGTACGGCAAGGAGACCTGGTTCGCGCAGCGGGAGGCTCCCTCCAACTGCCACCTGAACCTGGTCGACATCATCGCCCTTGAGCGCCGTTGTTCCGTTTCCGACGCCCTCGCCGAGTCCGTGGCTTTGAACAACCGCCTCACCCACCGCTTCGTCCAGCTCCGCGACGCCGTGCTGCCCACCGCCAGCGAGGAGCTTCGCAACTACCTGGACTGCCTCTCCCGCCTGCTTCGCGGCAACATGGAGTGGGGCCTCCAGGCCCAGCGCTACCGCAACCCCGACGGCCGCTCGCCCGACGCCGTGCACACCGTCGGCTCGTGGACGGACGTCGCTCCCTTTGAGGCCGATGTTCCGCCGGCGATCCCCTCCATCGCTTGGTGGTGGGATCCGGAGCTGGGGGTTCGGTAGCGGGCGTGGTCCTTCCGCGCCGGGCCTTGTCTTCGCGGCTTTGCAGGCGTCGTCGACCTTAGCCCGCATTTTCCAGCCCGTCGGAGAACACCGGCCGCTGGTCCACCATCTTCACCGTCCACCGGCTGTGGTGGATCAATCGGTGGTGGGCTCCGCAGAGCAGGACCATGTTGTCGAGGCTGGTGGGTCCTCCATTGGCCCATTCGACCACGTGGTGGGCGTGGCATCGCGCAGGTTCGGTCTGGCAGCCGGGGAACGCGCAGGTGCCGTCCCGCTCGATCAGCGCCTTGCGGATCGCCTTCGGGGCCGTGCGCTGCTGCCGCCCCACATTCAGGATCTCTTCGTTGGCTCCCAGCACCAGGCGCATCACCGTGCTGTCACACGCGATCCGCCGTGCCTCGGCTGCGCTCATCACGCCGCCGCCTTCGACCTTCGCCACACCCGTGTTGTCCACGAAGTCCTGGAACGACATCGACAACGTCAGATGTGGCCGTTCCCCGCCCTGTTCGGGCAGGCCTTCGCTGCGGGAGGCCAGTTCGATGATCTCCGCGAACGCGTCGCCTTGCCGCTCGGCGGTGGTGCGGGGGTCTGTGCCGGAGGTGGGCTTGGCCAGCGCGCTGAGCATGGCCGCGATCTTCGCCCCGTACTCCTGGTCAAGCTTTCCCCAGAACACCATGCTGCCGTCCAGCTTGCGTTCGAAGCGGAACTCCCGCTTCGGCGCCCGCAACTCCCGGTCGTCCGGGGCTTTGCCGTCCTGGTCGAGGTGGAACAGGATCCGCTGGGCGATGTTCTTGAACTCGCCCTCGTCGAACTGGACGTTCTCCAGCAGCGATGCCTCAACCCGGTCCCGCTCGACCGCCGGCGCTATCCGCAACGTCTCGTGGATGACCTTCAGATGCTGCCGATCCAACACCCCGCCGCGGCCCGCCTCACGGATCGCCCCGCTGTGGAACAACTCCGCGTACCGAAGCCGCTCACGGGCTTCCCTGACCGTGAGCCGCCAGCGGATCACCATTGTCGACACGATCGAGGTCCGGTCCTCTTTCGACCGGCACGACCGGTCCCACACCTCCCACACCCGCTCCAGCTGCTGGATATAGAGCGTCCGACACCGCCTCTCGGCTTCTTCGCCGGCTTGCCACAGCTCCAGTTCGCCGTGCTGCCACCCTTCGGTGTCGGCAGGGAATTCAGGATTTGCTGACATACCCCCATTCTACTACCCTTATGTGATCGACTTCCGTTACATGCCAACCTATACACGATCGTGGCGACCTCCAGTCCCTTCGCTGGAAAGCGCTTTCCAGCCTCTCTTGCAACACTTCCCTCACCATGATCGAACCCCCACCCTTCGACCCGTCCCAAGCCTTCTGTAAACACGCGCACCCGCTCAACCCTTGTCGCGCAACGCAACCAGCCCACCCACCTGCCTCGCGTCCCCTCACTCCGGAACCGCATGCCGAACAGAGTGATTGTGCTTTGTGCGTAGAGGCCGGCAACTGCGCGGTGCGGACACCCGAACCACGACCGGGGTTCGTGGGCCGGCACCGGTCGAGGCCCTCAGGGAGTGCAGACGCCGGAGCAGGCCACCGAACCTGTCTGGTGGCGCGGACCTGGTAACCAACCGACAGGCAACTGCGCGGTGCGGACACCCAACGCACCCAACGCACCCCAACGCCCAGAGCCCACCGCCCCCCAGAACCACGCCCCACACCCTAAGAACCGATCATCCCCGCCAACAATGTCGCCAGGTGCACGGGTTTCCGGTCGGTGAGCTGGCGGAGTTGGGTGCGGCAGCTGAAGCCGTCGGCCAGGACGGTGGCGTCGGTGGCGCGGATCGCCGGCAGCAGGGCGTGTTCGGCGACGGCCACGGACACGTCGTAGTGACCCTTCTCGAAGCCGAAGTTGCCGGCCAGGCCGCAACAACCGGCGTCGAGGACGTCAGCCTTGACGCCAACAGCGGTCAGGACCTGGCGGTCGGCGTCAAGGCCCAGGTCGGCGTGCTGGTGGCAGTGGGGCTGCATGACGGCAGATGCGGAGCCCAAAGGACCGATGACGGGGGCGATCTGCTCGGCGAAGGTGCGAACGCGGCCGGCCAGCCGCTGCACGGCGGGGTCGTCGGTGAGCTCCAAGGCGTCGTTACGAAGAAAGGCGGTGCAGCTAGGCTCCAAACCGACCACCGGCGCCGAGGAACCGTCCATGACCCGAGCGGTACGGCGGAGTACGCGGCGAGCCACGCCGAGCTGCCCGGTGGACATCCACGTCAGTCCACAACAGACTCGCTTGCGGGGCAGCGAAACCGAAAAGCCCAGATGCTCCAGAACCCGGACGGCATCAACACCGACCTGGGGATCGAAGTGATCGGTGAAGGTGTCGGTGAACAACACCACGGGATCGCCGGCTGTCGAACTCTGGAACCGTGACCGAAAAGACCGAGAGGCGACAGCCGGCATGGCACGGCGAGGGTCGATACCCCCCAAGCGCTTCACCACCCGGACATCACCCAGTGCACGAACCAACCCCGGAAAAACAGCCAGCCACAACGGGAGAAAACCCATGGAGTAGTGGGACATGGGTCGAAGCCGTCCCCGATAGTGCTGGTGCAAGAACTCGGCCTTGTAGGTGGCCATGTCCACATCCACGGGACAGTCACGCTTGCATCCCTTGCAGGACAAGCACAGGTCCAAAGCATCCCGCACCTCAACTGAACGGAAGCCGCCCCGCACAACAGAACCGTTGAGCATGTCGAACAACAGGCGCGCCCGGCCGCGGGTGGAGTGCTTCTCCTCGCGGGTGGCCCGATAGCTGGGGCACATCACCCCACCTGACGTGGTCAAGCACTTGCCGACGCCGACGCAACGCCTCGAAGCGGCGGCCAAGGAGCCGGAGTCGGCGTGCAAGGCCAACGACGTCCGCAGAGGAATCCGAGCAGGGGCAACAACAACCCGGAGATCGGCGTCCAACGGCAAAGGGTCCACGATCCGCCCGGGATTCATCAGCCCCCGGGGATCGAAGATGGCCTTGAACCGACCGAAGGCGGCCATGATCTCGGGCGAGTACATACGCGGCAACAACTCCGACCGCGCCTGGCCGTCACCGTGCTCGCCGGACAGAGAACCGCCGTGGGAGACGACAAGATCCGCCGCCTCCTCCATGAACGACCGATAGCCCGGCCCGTGCAGGTCGAAGTCGATGCGCACATGCAGACAACCATCACCGTAGTGCCCATATGTCGGCCCGCGACGCCCATGTCGGCCCAACAACTGGTCGAAGTCGCGCAGGTAAGCCCCGAGACGATCGGGCGGCACGGCGGCGTCCTCCCAGCCCGACCACGCCTCGGCGCCGTCGGGCATCCGGGTCGCCAAGCCGGCGCCGTCCTCGCGGATCCGCCAGAGTTCCCGCATCCGCAAGGGATCCGTCACGACCACGGAGCCTGTCGCCCCGGGCATGGCCGCGACGACCGCGTCCGGCGAAACGGTTTCGACGAACAGCCAACTCCGCCCGGCCGGCAGATCTCGCAATCCCGGCGTCCCGGGCTTGCGCTGCCGCAGGATGGACACGATGGCCTCGTTGACGCCCTCGATCGCCAGCACATCCAACGACAGCAACGACACCACCTGATCAGCGGCGGCATAGGTGTCCTCGAATCCCAGCACCACCAACGCCCGCGACCGAGGAACCTCGACCAACCGAACGGTCGCCCCCAGCACCGTCACAAGGGTGCCCTCGCTCCCGACAAGCGCCCGTCCCACATGAAAACCGTGCTCCGGCAACAGCTGATCGAGGTTGTAACCCGACACCCGCCGCGGAATCTGAGGAAACCCGGTCCGCACGGCCGCCATGACGTCGTCCCGCAGCGCCCGCAAACGCCCGTGCACGGGCAGCGCATCGGATGTCACCGGCCCGGCGTCGAAGCGGGTTCCGTCCGGCAGCAGCACATCGAGCGACTCGACGTTGTCCACGGTCTTGCCCCACGCCACGGAATGCGCCCCGCAGGCGTTGTTGCCGATCATCCCGCCGATCGTGCAGCGGCTGTGCGTCGACGGATCGGGGGCGAAGTGCAGGCCGTGCTTCCCCGCTATGCCGTTCAGCACATCCGGCACCACCCCCGGCTGCACCACGGCCGTCCGCGCCGAAGGATCCACGTCGATCACCCGGTGCAGGTGCCGCGAGAAGTCCAGCACCAGCCCCTCGCCGCAGGCGTTGCCGGCGATGCTGGTGCCCGCACCCCGGCTGGTGATCGGCACGCCCAGTTCAGCGGCCACGCCCACGGCTGCCACGGCGGCGTCCACGGTCCGAGGACGGGCCACGACCATCGGCACGTGCCGGTAGTTGGACGCGTCCGCCGCGTACATGGCCCGTGTCCCGGCATCGGCGAGCACCTCGCCGTCCACCTCGGCCCGCAGTCGCTCGACCAGCCTCGACGTCATGACCATCACTTAACACCGATGCGGGCCGACCAGCCGGTAACAGATAGCCTCGTGCGCGACACCCGCGAGACGAGGAGCAGCAGTGGCACGGTCCGTACTGGTCACCGGCGGCAACCGCGGCATCGGCCTGGCCATCGCGCAGGCGTTCGCCGCGCAGGGCGACAAGGTCGCCATCACCCACCGCGGCTCGGCGGTGCCGGAAGGCCTGTTCGGGGTGAAGTGCGACGTCACCGACGCCGAGCAGGTCGACCAGGCGTTCACCGAGGTCGAGGCCCACCAGGGCCCGGTCGAGGTGCTGGTCTCCAATGCCGGCATCACCGACGACACGCTGCTGATGCGCATGTCCGAGGAGCAGTTCACCCGGGTCGTGGACGCCAACCTGACCGGCGCCTTCCGGGTCACCAAGCGCGCCACCCGGGCCATGCTGCGGGCTCGTTTCGGCCGGATCATCTACATCTCGTCCGTGGTCGCCCTCAACGGCGGCCCCGGCCAGGTCAACTACGCGGCCAGCAAGGCCGGCCTGATCGGCGTGGCCCGCTCGATCGCCCGTGAGCTGGGCTCGCGCAACATCACGGCCAACGTGATCACGCCGGGCTTCATCGAGACGGACATGACCGCGGTGCTGTCGCAGGACGTCAAGGACAAGGCGCTCGCGCAGATCCCCAACGGTCGTTTCGGCGCGGCGGCCGAGGTCGCCGCCGCCGTCACCTTCCTGGCCTCCGACGGGGCCGCCTACGTCAACGGCGCGGTGCTGCCGGTCGACGGCGGCCTCGGCATGGGCCACTGAATCACCTTCAGAATCGCAGGAGAGGAACGCACGTGAGCGGACTGCTCGACGGCAAGCGCCTGGTGATCACCGGCGTGATCACCGACGCCTCACTCGGCTTCCACGTGGCCCGGGTGGCGCAGGAGCAGGGCGCCAAGGTGGTGCTGACCGGGTTCGGCCGGCTCAGCCTGGTGGAGCGGATTGCCAAGCGGCTGCCCCAGGAGGCGCCGGTGATCGAGCTCGACGTGACGAACCAGGAGCACCTGGACGCGCTGCCCGATCGGGTGCGCGAGCACCTGGACGGCGTCGACGGCGTGCTGCACTCGATCGCCTACGGCCCGCCGTCCACGCTGGGCTCGGACTTTCTCGAGGCCCCGTGGGAGGACGTCGCCACCGCGGTGCAGGTCTCGGCGTACTCGCTGAAGTCGCTGGTCAAGGCCCTGCTGCCGGTGATGACCGAGGGCAGCTCGGTGGTCGGCATGGACTTCGACGCCCGGGTGGCCTGGCCGGCCTACAACTGGATGGGCGTGTCCAAGGCGGCGCTGGAGTCGGTGACCCGCTACCTGGCCCGCGACCTGGGCCCGCGCAAGATCCGGGTGAACGTGGTGGCGGCGGGCCCGGTCCGCACGATGGCCGCCAAGTCCATCCCGGGCTTCGTGGAGCTGGACAAGTCGTGGACGGAGCGGGCGCCGCTGGGCTGGGACCCGACCGACCCGGAGCCGGTGGCCAAGTCGGTGTGCGCGCTGCTGTCGGACTGGCTGCCCGCGACCACCGGTTCCATGGTCTGGGTCGACGGTGGAGTGCACGCGGTCGGCATGTAGGGCCGCAGGTCCCGGGGGCCCATGACTTTGGTCATGGGACGACGGCATGCCGCCGGGGCGATGCTTTCCGGGGTCCTGGCTGGCTACCGTACTCGCGTGGGCTCCGAACAGACGACATCATCGCCGGCGCAGGAGTCTCGACGGCCCGGTCGGGTAGGGTGGCCCCCCGACCGGGCCGCTGGCCGTCCGGCCCTGTACGGGGCCATGTTCTGGGCCGCGGTGGTGGTCGTCTCCGGGGCCGAGATCACCAATTTCGCGCAGCAGCCGCAGCCGTACGGCCTGTGGCCGTTGGCCTGCCTGGGCCTGTTGTCGCTGGCCTGGCTGACGATGCCGTGGGATCCGACCGCGCCGCTGCCGCGTCGGCTGGCGGTGCTGCCGTTCCTGGGCGGCATGCTGGCGCTGAGTCTGTTGTCCTCCTACAACTCGACCGACATCTGGCTGCTGTTGGCGTTGGCCAACTGCACCTTCGTGTTCGGCGTGCGGTGGACCGTGGTGATGGCGGCGTGCTTCGTCGCGTTCACGTTCGTCGACACCCTGACCTATCCCGGCTACACGCTGCTCGGGGCCTGCATCCAGAGCCTGGTCGTGGTCGTGCTGACGGTGTTTGTCACCGGCCTGGCTTCGGCGGTGACGGAGGCGCGCCGGCGGCGGACGGAGACGCAGCGGCTGTTGGGCGAGCTGGCCGAGGCGCACCAGGAGCTCCGTGCCTACGCCGACCAGGTGCGGGAGCTGTCGGTGGCCGAGGAGCGGGCGCGGATGGCCCGCGAGATGCACGACTCCGTCGGGCACTACCTGACGGTCATCCAGGTCGGTCTGACCAATGCCGAACGCTTCCGTGACAAGCGGCCCGAGCAGGCCTGGGACGAGGTCGCGCAGGCCAAGGAGCTGACCAGGGAGGCGCTGGCCGACACCCGACGCTGGGTGCGGGCGATGCGGCCGCTGGCGTTGGAGGGGCGGACCGGCAGCCAGGCGCTGGCCGAGCTGGCCCGGACCTTCGACGGCACGGGAATCGAGGTCCAGTTCCAGGTCTGCGGCCCGGAACAGCCGCTGCTGGGCGACACTGAGGTGGTGCTGTACCGGGTGCTTCAGGAGGGGCTGACCAACGTGCTGCGGCATGCCGGCGCGCGTCACGCCGAGGCGGTGCTGTCGTTCAGCGACGAGCGGGTGCGCCTGCGGATCGGGGACGACGGCCACGGCGCGCGCGATCTGACCAAGGGTTTCGGGCTGTCGTCGCTGGGGCAGCGGGCCGAGGCGGCCGGTGGCCTGCTGGTCGCCGGAAACGCCCCCGCCGGCGGTTTCGAGCTGCTGGCCGACCTGCCGGTGCGGCGCCGATGAGCGTGCGCGTGCTGCTGGTCGACGACCAGATCCTGATGCGCAGCGGGCTGCGCAAGCTGCTGGAGATCGAGGACGGCATCGAGATCGTCGCCGACGTCGGCAGCGGGCCCGATGCGCTGACCGTCGTGCCGCTGTGCCGGCCGGACGTGGCCCTGGTGGACGCCCGGATGCCGGGCATGGACGGCATCGAGCTGATCACCGAGCTGACCCGGTCGCACCCGTCGGTGGCCAGCATCGTGCTGACGACGTTCGACGAGGACGAGTACCTGTTCGGGGCTTTGAAGGCCGGGGCAAGGGGTTTTCTGCTCAAGGACGCGTCGCCGGAGGACCTGGTCGCCGCCATCCACCGGGCGGCCGGCGGCGGAACCGTGCTCAGCGACCAGGTCGCCGGCCGGGTGGTGGCCCAGCTGCGCGGGAAGGCACCGCTCCAGCCGGCGTTGTCCAGCCGCGAGGCGGAGGTCGCCCGGCTGGTCGGGGCGGGGGCGTCGAACCGGGAGATCGCCGCCGAGCTGTACATCACCGAGGGCACCGTGAAGAACCACGTCTCGAACACGCTGCGCAAGCTGGGCCTGCGGGACCGGACCCAGCTCGCGCTGCACGTCAGCTCGTCACCCGGCGCTTTCTAGCTGCTCCCGCAACGTGTCCAGGCCCATGCCGCCCATCTCCAGCGCCCGCCGGTGGAACGCCTTGAGGTCGAAGGCGTCGCCCTGGCGGCCGCGGGCGTCGTCACGGGCGGCCAGCCACAGGCGTTCGCCGAGCTTGTAGGAGGGGGCCTGGCCGGGCCAGCCGAGGTAGCGGTCGATCTCGGCCCGGGCCACGGCGTCCTCGGTGACGGTGCGGGTCAGCAGGAACTCCAGGCCCAGCTCGGGAGTCCAGCGCTCGCCCTCGTGGAAGCCGACGCCGGCCGGGATCTCCAGCTCCAGGTGCATGCCGATGTCCACGATCACGCGGGCGGCCCGGAACAGCTGGCCGGACAGCATGCCGAGCAGGTCGCCGTCGTCGGACAGGTAGCCGAGCTCCTCCATCAGGCGTTCGGCGTAGAGGGCCCAGCCCTCGCCGTGGCCGGAGACGAAGGTCATCAGCCGCTGGTACTTGGTCAGCGTGCCGGCCTGGTTGATGGCGGTGGCGATCTGGAGGTGATGCCCGGGCACGGCCTCGTGGTAGACGATGGACACCTCGCGCCACGTGACGAACTCGTGCTTGTCCGGCGGCAGCGACCACCACATGCGGCCGGGGCGGCTGAAGTCCTCGCTCGGCGCGGTGTAGTAGACGCCGACGATGCCGCCGGAGGGGGCGATGCGGCTCTCGAACGCCATCAGCCGGTCGGGGATGTCGAAGTGCTTGCCACGCAACGAGGTCAGGGCGTTGTCGGCGATGGCCTGCAGCCGCTTGGCGAACTCGTCGCGGCCGCTGACCTGGTAGCGGGGATCGGTGTCGAGCTCGTCGGCAGCCTCGGCCACGGTCGCGCCCGGCTTGATCCGCTCGGCCACGGCGCGCATCTGCGCCTCGATGCGGCCGAACTCCTGCCAGCCCCAGTCGTAGGCCTCGCGCAGATCGACGTCCGCGCCGACGAAGTAGCGGGACCAGAGCCGGTAGGCGTCCTCGCCGACGGCGTCCTTGGTCGGCGCGAGCGGCGCGAGTTCGGCCCGCAGGAAGCCCGCGAACTCGGCGAATGCCTCCTCGGCGGCGCGGGCAGCGGCGGTGGAGCCGGCGAGCGCGGTGAAGAACCCCGGTGTGGAGCCAAGTCCGGCCCACGTCTCGCACTGGTCGGCGACCTTGCTGACCTGGCGTAGCGCCGACACGCGGCCGGCGTCGGCCGCGGCCAGCAGCGAGGCGCGGATCCCGGCCAGCGCCGCCGGAACCTGGCGCATGCGAGCGTCGATGTCGGCCCAGTGCTCGGGCGTCTCCGTCGGCATCAGGTCGAAGGCCATGCGCAGGTCCTGCACCGGGCCGACGGCCACGTTCAGCGCCGCCAGGGGCAGCCCGGCGTCGTGGATCTCCACGTCGAGCCCGACCCGTTCGGTGAACACCGCCTTGGCCACGCGCTCGTCGGCGTCCAGCGGCTCGACGCCGGCGATCTCGGCCAGCGCCTGCTTGGCCAGCGCCGCGCGGGCGGCGTGACCGGCGGGGGAGTAGTCGGTGAGCTCGGCGTCGTGGCCCGCGATGCCCAGCATCGTGGCCGCGACGGGATCCAGTGCCGCGTAGTCGTCGACGTACCGATCGCAGATCTCGCGCACGCTGCGCTGCACCGGGGACATGGTGTCGACGTTACCGCCGTGAGGGCGGGGCCGCCGCAGCCCGGGGCAATCCGGATCGGTGCGTCCGAAGTGGAGAGTCGTTGTCCCCTTTGGACCTTGACGCCCTACGCCTGCCCCCCGACACCGCGAGTCCCGCTCTCAGGCAGTCATGTGTCGAGTTCCGGAACTCGACATTCAGTTGCCCGAGAGCGGGACTCGCGGTTCACCAGGTGACGGGGAGGGCGAGGATGCCGCCGGACATGGAGCCGGGGCGGAGTTGAAGGTCCTCGGGGGCGACGGCCAGCCGCAGGGTGGGGATGCGGCGGAACAACGTCGACAGGGCGATGCGGAGCTCGGTGCGGGCCAGGCTGGCACCGATGCAGAAGTGCCAACCGTGCCCGAAGGCGAGGTGGAGGTTGGGGCTGCGGTCGGGGTCGAACCGGTCGGGGTCGGTGAAGACGTCGGCGTCCCGGTTGGCGACGCCGCTGTTGACCAGGACGCAGTCGCCGCGCCTGATGGTGATGCCCCCGACGGCGACGTCCTCGTGGGCGTAGCGGAGGTGCCCGATGCCGTTGGGCGCGCTCATCCGCAGCACCTCCTCGACGGTGGCCTGGGCCTGCCCGTCGGGGTCGGCGGCGAAGCGGTCGCGGCGGGCCAGGTCGGCGAGCAGGAACACGACGCCGAGGTCGAGGCGGCTCATGGTGGTCTCGTGGCCGGCGAACAGCAGGCCGGTGCTGAAGCCGACCAGCAGGTCGTCGGTGAATCCGGGGTCGTCGGCCTGGGCCCTGATCAGGTCGCTGATCACGTCCTGCCTCAGGTCGGACCGCTTGGCCTCGGTCAGCCTCAGGATGTAGGCGCGCAGGTCGTCCCAGGCCTGGGCGGCGGCCTCGACGCCGATGTCCATGCGGCCGAGGCGGGTGGACATCTCGTGGAAGTAGTCGCGGTCGGCGTACGGCACGCCGAGCAGCTCGCAGATGACCTGGACGGGCAGCGGCAGGGACAGCAGGGCGTGCAGGTCCACGGGCTGCGACGGATCGGCGTCGTGCTGGGCGATCACCTCGTCGACCAGGGCGTCGACCAGCTTCTGGACGTGGTCGGACAGCCTGCGCATGCGGCCGGCGGAGAAGGCCGGCACGAGCAGCTTGCGCATGCGGGTCTGGATGGCCTGCTCCTCGTCGTAGTCGACGGAGGGGCCGGACTGGAGAGCGGCGTCGGAGACCTTGGAGGCCCGCTCGGGTTCCGGGTGGCTGCGGCCGAAGCGGGCGTCGCCGAGGACCATGCGGGCCTGCTCGAAGCGCGTGACCATCCAGGCCGGGTCGCCGGCCGGGGTGAGCACCTCGACGGGGTCGGCCTCCTTGTTCAGCACGGCGTACAGCGGGGCGATGTCCAGCACGCTGGGCCGGTCGAACGGTAGCTGCGGGCGGGTCTCGGTGGTCGTCATGTCAGTCCTCCCAGTGGTGACGTGGCGCGGACCCGCAAGGTGTCGAGCCAACGCAGTTCCGTGTGGGTGCGGCGGACCACCTCGTCCAGCACGACGCGGGTCCAGCCGTCCGGCTCGATGCCCGCGACGAGCTCGTCGTTACGCGCGACCCGGGCCAGCAGCGCCCGGGCTCGCGCGTCCAGCACGGCGAGGCGCTCGTCGACGGCGAGCCGGTCGAAGTTGGCCAGCCGGGCCATGAACTCGCCCTGGTCGGCGGCCAGCTCGTCGGGCAGCTCGGCCAGCATGTCGTGCAGCATCTCCAGGCCGACCGGCGTGACCTCGTAGACGTGCCGGGTCGGCCGGCCCTGCTGGGCCTGCGGCGTCCTGGTGACCGCGCCGGCCTCGGTGAACCGGCGCAGCGTCGGATACAGCGAGTTGTTCGACAGCGTCGTGCCCAGGCTCTGCTCGACCCGCTGCCGCAGCTCGTAGCCGTGCGACGGCCGGTTGGCGAGGCTGGCCAGCATCACGATCTCCACCCACACGTAGGTCACCATGACATAGGGGAGGGGCTATGTCATGGTGACCTAGGGTGGACGTCCGAAAAGGTGGGTCAGACGACCGATCCGGCCGGAATGCGGCTCGGGGCGAAGGCGTCCTGGATCCAGTTCGGGTAGGCGACCGGTGGCGCGCTGACGGCGTCGAGCTCGGCCAGGTCCTGCTCGGTGAGCGCCACGTCGACGGCGGCGATGTTGTCGGCCAGTTGGTCGAGTTTGCGGGCGCCGATGATGACGCTGGTGACGGCGCGCTGGGCCAGCAGCCAGGCGATGGCCACCCGAGCCGGGCTCACCTCGTGCCGGGCGGCGACGGTCCGCAGCACGTCCACGATCCGGTAGCCCTTGTCCAGGTCGAACTGGACGAAGTCGCCGCCGACCCGGGCCCGGCGGGTGTCCTGGTCGGGCACGCCGTCCCGGGTGAACTTGCCGGACAGGAAGCCGCTGGCCAGCGGGCTCCACACGGTCAGGCTCAGGCCCGCGTCCTCGGCCATCGGCACCAGGTCGCGCTCGGCGTCGCGGGACACCAGCGAGTAGTGGATCTGATTGGCCACGAACCCGGCCTGGTTGTGCCGCGCGGAGATGCCCAGCGCCTTGCTCATCTGCCACGCGGCGAGGTTGGAGGCGCCGATGTAGCGGACCTTGCCCTGGCGCACCGCGTCGTCGAGCGCGCCCAGCGTCTCCTCGATCGGCGTCACCCGGTCGTAGTTGTGGATCTGGTAGAGGTCGATGTAGTCGGTTCCGAGCCGGCGCAGGCTGTCCTCCAGCGCCCGGGCCACGTGCAGTCGGGACAGCCCCTGGTCGTTGGGGCCCGGCCCGACCGGGGCCATCAGCTTGGTGGCCAGCACCACGTCCCGGCGGCGCTTGCCGATGGCCTGCCCGAGCAGCTGCTCGGACTCGCCGTCGGCGTAGGCGTCGGCGGTGTCGATGAAGTTGATCCCGGCGTCGAGCGCCGTGCCCACGACCCGATCCACCTCGGCCTGGCCGAGCGCGCCGATCATGCTGTACACGGGGTGGTCCGCGCCGCCGAAGGTCATGGTGCCGAGGGACAGTTCGGACACCCACACTCCGGTGCGGCCGAGCAGGCGGTACTTCACGGGATCACTCCTCTGGTGCGACGTCCATCCGCTTCGACACTACACACTGTCCGGACACTGTGTAGTGTCGCAGTGGCTGGACGTGCACTAGGTTCTGCCCATGCCCTCGATCACCCGACGCGCGTCGAACGCCGCGCGACGAGCCTCGGCCGAGGCGGACATCCTGGCCACCACCCGGCGGCTGCTGGACGACGGCGCGAACTTCACCGAGCTCGGCATCCAGCACATCGCGGCCGAGGCCGGCGTCGCCCGCTCGACCTTCTACGCCCACTTCCGGGACAAGACCGAGCTGCTCGTGCGGCTGGCCACGACGTTGATGGACACGTCCTTCGGCATCGCCTCGGCCTGGGAGCCGACGACCGACGCGGACGGCATGGCGGCCGCGTTCGTGGCGGTGATGGGGGTGTACCGGGAGCACGCCGCCGTGTTGCTGGCGGTCGCGGAGGTCGCCACTTACGACGCGATCGTGCGGGACTTCTGGCGGCAGCGGCTCGCCCAGTTCACGGAGCGCACGATCGACGTGCTGAGGGCTGAGCAGGCGGCCGGACGCACGCCGGGTGGCGTGGACCTGGTCCACGCCACCCGGGTCATCGTGCCGGGCGGCGAGCGGGCCATCTTCGACCACATCACCAATGAGGACGCGAGCCGGGACGAGGCCTTCGCCCGCGAACTGGCCCTCATCTGGTGGCACGGCGTCTACCGTCGCCCCACGTGAACGCCACATGCGCTTCCTGAGTGTCACCTGGACGCACAGGGGAAGCGCATGTGGCAGAGCAGCGGCTCACATCTTGGCGGCGCCGGAGCGGATGGCGGTGCGGATGCGGGAGTAGGTGCCGCAGCGGCAGATGTTGCGGATCTGGTCGAGGTCGGCGTCGGTGATGGCGCGGCCCTCGGCGCGGACGCGGTGCACGAGGGCGACGGCGGTCATGATCTGCCCGGGCTGGCAGTAGCCGCACTGGGCGACGTCCTGCTCCAGCCAGGCCTCCTGCATGGGGTGCAGCTCCTGGCCGACGGTGGCCGGCAGGCCCTCGATGGTGGTGATCTCGTCGTCGGCCTTGATCGCCGACACGGGCACGGAGCAGGGGTTGAAGGCCTTGCCGTTGATGTGCGAGGTGCAGGACTTGCAGACGTTGAGCCCGCAGCCGTACTTGGGCCCGGTGACGCCGAGCAGGTCGCGCAGCACCCACAGCAGCCGGACGTCGTCGGCGACCTCGACGGTGACCCGCTCGCCGTTGAGCACGAAGGTGTGACTGGACATGCGGCGGGTCTCCTCAGGAGTCGAGGCCGTTGGTCGGCGATTCAGGCGTGGACGGCTCGGTCGGGTAGGGCTCGAAGCCGAGGGTGCCGTGGTTGATCGGGAAGTACGTCGGCGCGGTGCCGGTGGCCCGGGCGTAGGCGCAGGCCACGGCGGCCATGGACGGCGCGACCGCGAGCTCGCCGGCGCCGCTGGGAGTGCCGCCGCTGGGCGCGATCACCACCCGCATCTCCAGCGGCGTGTTCCACTGGCGGGTGTAGAAGTAGTTGTCCCAGCTGCCTTCCAGCGGGATGCCGTCGCGCATGTGCAGGCTGGACGTCAGCGCCATGGCGATGCCGTCGTTCATGCCGCCGATCATCTGCGCCTCCAGCCCGCGCGGGTTGATGGCGAAGCCCGGGTCGACGACGATCAGCGCCTTGGTCACCCGAGGCCCGGTGACGCCGTCGGTGACGGGGCGGTTGACGGTCTCGGGCCGGCAGTCGATCTCCACCAGGCAGCACACGGCGGCCTGGTACTCGGCGTGCACGGCGATGCCCTGCGCCACGCCCTGGGGCAGGGCCCGCCCCCACTGACCTTCGGTGACGGCCTTCTCGAACACGGCCTTCAACCGGTTGTCCCGCAGGAAGGAGCGGCGCATCGACACCGGGTCCTTGCCCATCTTCACGGCCAGCCGGTCCACCACGAGCTCCTGCGCGGTGACCACGTTGGGCGAGTAGATGTTGCGCATGGAGCCGGTGTTGAACTTGAGCGGGATCTCGTTGAGCAGCTGGGTGGTGACGCCGAAGTTGTACGGGGACGACTGGGTCAGCAGGAAGATCGACTCGGCGAAGCTGAGGTTGCCGGCGATGGGCAGCTTGGCCGCGAAGGAGGTGAGCATCTCGCCGAGGCCGTGGCTGAACTCGGTCTGCACGCTGGTGTGCCGCTGCTCGTAGCTGATCACGTTGCCCAGCGCGTGGGTGACGCGGATCCGCGAGGTGCACATGGGGTGGGTGCGGCCCTGACGGAAGTCGTCGGTGCGCGACCACATCAGCTTGACCGGCTTGCCCATCTTCTGCGAGATCTCGGCCGCCTCGGCGGCGACGTCGTGGAACAGGTGCCGGCCGAACGAGCCGCCGCCCTGGGCCACGTGCACCTTCACCGCGCCGATCGGCAGGCCCAGCTGGGCGGCGATGTTCTCCTGGGCCACGATCGGCACCTTGAGGCTGGACCAGATCTCGGCGGAGTCCTTGCGCACGTCGGCGATGGCGTTGTCCGGCTCAAGGGGGCTGTTGCTGGCGAAGGCGAAGGTGAACTCGGCGTCGAGCACCTCCGTCAGCAGGCCCGGCACCAGCATCGGCAGCTCGGCCGCTTTCAGCTTGGCCAGCACGGTTTCGTCGGACTCACCGTCCACTGTGCCCGGTCCCCAGGTGACGTCCAGCGCCCGCAGGCCGTCGATGCACTGGCCGAAGGTGTCGGCCCGCACGGCGACGCCGCGGGAGACGACGGCGACGTCGGTGACGCCGGGCATGGCCAGCACGGCGGCCTTGTTGTTGAGCGAGCGGACGGTGCCGTTGATCGTCGGCGGCCGGCGGACCATGGTCGGCTTGGCGTTGGGCACCTGCATGTCCATGCCGAAGGTCTTGCGCCCCATGACGGCCTCGCGGGCGTCGATGCGGTTCTGCGGCGTGCCCAGCACCGTGAAGTCCGAAGTGGACTTGAGCTGCACGGTCGCGGCCTCGACCTTGGAGCTGGCCGCGGCCACGGCCAGCGAGGCGTAGGTGGCGGTCCGGCCGCTGGCGTGGCTGATCACGCCGTCGCGGGTGGTGAGCTCGGAATCCTTGACGCCCCACTGCTTCGCGGCCGTGGCGACCAGCCGCTGGCGGGCCACGGCGGCGGCGGTGCGGACCGGGGTGTAGATGCTGCGCACCGAGTTGGAACCGCCGGTGAGCTGGTTCATCAGCAGCTCCGGGCGGGCGTCGGCCAGGGTGACGGTGACCTTGTCGAGCGGGAGGTCCATCTCCTCGGCCACCATCATCGCGACGGCGGTGGTGATGCCCTGGCCGACCTCGGCCCGTGGCACCGCGAAGGCCACCGAGCCGTCGCGGTTCACCTGCACGGACACCAGGTTCGCGGTCGGGGCGGCGGCGAGGTTCTGCAGGTCGCCGAGGTCGAAGATCTCCTCGGGCTGCGGCAGGGTGGGGACGGCGGCGTCGGCCCGCTGCGGATCGATCCACTGCACGGCGACGGCGAGGGTCGGTGCGGCGAGGAGATACGCGAGGAACCTACGGCGACGGAGGTCTTCGGCCATGGCGCGGAGTGTGGCACCGATCACAGGGGGTCGCCATGACGGGCGTGCCTACTTCTGGCCCAGTCAGATTGTGCATGCTGCACAACGGGCGGATCCGGTGCGGCGCGCGGGAAACGCGGATCCGGCGGCCGGATGCCGGAACCGACGCGGATGCCGTGTGGACGGTCCGAAAGGCCCGTGACTGCGGAGACCGGCCATTGTGCACAGCCGTTCGGCGGCTGGTTACGATCGGCCGGTGGCGAGTGGTCCTGGCGAGCGGGCTCGCCTGCTGGCCCTGACGCGCGAGCTGGTCCTCGCGCGGGGCGTGAACGGCCTGTCCCTGAGCGAGCTGGCCCGGAGCATCGGCTCCAACAACCGCATGCTGCTCTACCACTTCGGCTCGCTGGACGAGCTGCTCGCGGCGGCGGTCGACGACATTCTCGGCGGCACGGAGCTGCTCGACCGGCTGGCTGAGCTGCTGCGGTCGCCGGGCAGCCCGGCGGACCGGCTGGTCGCGGCCTGGCGGCACATCGCCGATCCGGCGCGGCTGCCGCATCTGCGGCTGTTCTTCTCCCGTTTCGGCGCGGCCGTCGACCGGCCCGACCAGCACGCCGAGTTCCTGGCCCAGACCCGTGATCGATGGATTGCCGTGGTCGCCGAGGCGCTGCGGGCGGCGCCGGACCTCGAGGATCCGGGCGGCACTGCGGTAGCGGTGGTGGCGTTGTGGCGCGGGTTGCAGATGCAGCTGGTCTGCGGCGAGCCCAGGGCCCGCATCGACGCCGTCCACGCCGGAGCGGTCGCCGGCCTGCTGCGGTAAAGTGAATCGATCAGTTCACTTTCGCCGGGAGGCGGGCCCATGACCGACGCGTTCATCTCGACACTGCCCAAGGCCGAGCTGCACGTCCACCTGGAAGGCACGCTGGAGCCGGAGCTGCTGTTCACGCTGGCCGCCCGCAACGGCGTGGACCTGCCCTGGGCCGACGTCGACCAGGCCCGCGCGGCCTACACGTTCACCGGCCTGGAGCACTTCCTGCCGCTGCTGTTCCGCGCGGCTTCGGTGCTGCGCAAGAAGCAGGACTTCTACGAACTGGCCCACGCCTACCTGACCCGCGCGGCGGCCGACGGCGTCCGGCGGGCCGAGATGTTCCTGGGCGTGCAGACGTTTCTGGACGCGGGCGTGCCGATCGCCGACCAGATCGACAGCGTGCTGGCGGCGATCGCCGACGCGCGGGCCGATCTCGGCATCGACGGCGCGTTGCTCATCACATCTCAGCGGCACCGGCCGCAGGCCGCCGCGCTGGAGGTGCTGGACCTGATCCAGCCGTGGGGCGACCGGATCCTCGGCATCGGGCTCGGCGCGGCCGAGCGGGGCAACCCGCCGGCCAAGTTCGCCGACTACTACGCGACCGCCCGCGCCCGTGGCCATCGCACCACGATCCACGCCGGCGAGGACGGCCCGGCCGACTACATCCGCGAGGCGCTGGACATCTGCCGGGCCGAACGCATCGATCACGGCGTCGCCGCGGCCACCGACCCGGCCCTGCTGGCCCGGCTGCGGGACGAGGCGATCCCGCTGACCGTCTGTCCACTGTCGAACGTGGCGCTGCGGGTGGTGCCGTCGATGGCCGCGCATCCGTTGCGGGCCATGGCCGAGGCCGGCGTGCTCGTCACGGTCAACTCCGACGACCCGCCCTACTTCGGCGGCTACGTCAACGACAACTACGAAGCCGTGCGAACCCATCTCGGGCTGGACGAGACGGCGCTGGCCGAATTGGCCCGCAACAGCTTCCAAGCCTCCTTCGACGAGCCGCACCGCATCGCCGCCCACATCGCCGCGGTGGACGAGATCAGGCCAGCGGGCCCGGCGGCAGCAGCCAGGAAGCCTTGAGCGCCAAGGACAACTCCAGATGCGGCACGTCGGACAGGTCGTTGCCGGTGACGGCCTCGATCCGGGTCAGCCGGTTGATCACCGTGTTCCGGTGGCAGTGCACGAGCTCGGCCGTGCGGCTGACCGAGCCGGCGGTGGCGACCCAGGTCTCCAAGGTGTCCAACAGGATCCGCCGCTCGCCGGCGGGGATCTTCAGCAGCGGCCCCAGCCGCAGCCGGATCAGCTCCTCGGCCAGTTCCGGCGAGCTGAGCACCATGGCCTCGGGCAGGCGGTCGGCCAGCGCCGCCACCTCGACCCGGCCCGGCTGCACGGAGCGCCGGGCCAGCGTGGCCTGGCGGTAGGCCACGTCCACGTCGGCCAGGCCGTGCACCACCAGCGACACCCCGGCCGGCACGGTCAGCGCGTCGCGCAGCACCTTGAGCACAATGCCCAGTTCGGGTGAATCCAAGGAGAGCAGCCCCACCAGCGTGTGGGCGCGGAGCTGCCAGGCCGAGTGGATGCCGTGCTCCGCCAGCAGCCGGCCCAGCGCGGGGGAGGCGTCGGCATCGGCCACGACCGCCGCGTACGGACCGTCGACAGGAACGCCGATGATGCGGGCGGCCTCGTGCGCGAAGGCGAGGTCCTTGGCCCGGCCGCGAAGCAGGCCCTCCCACAGGGTGGCGCGGCGCTGCTCGTCGATGCGCACCAGCTGCTGCTCGGCGGCGTGATAGGCGGCGGCGACATGCGCGGACGTCGAGTCCACGACCTCCCACAGCCAGCTGGCGATCTCCAACAGGCCTTCGGCGTCCACGCTGCCGTCGGACCGGGCCTGGTCGACCAGTGCCTGCCACAGCAGCCGCCCGCCGAGGCGGAAGGAGCGCAGCACGTCGTCCAGGGGCATGCGCTGCTCGGCGCGGCGGCGGCCGGTGCAGCGGGCGGCGGCGTAGAACTCCTCGGTCGCGTCGTCACGGCCGATCAGCGCCAGCACGCTGGACATGTTGTCGTGACAGGACTTGCGCAGGTCCTCGTCGGACACCACGCCGACCCGGCGGTAGCCCGGGTTCTGCACGGCGATGATGCGCACCAGCTCGTCGGCCAGCCCCGGCACCCGCGTCCGCACACCCGCCGCCAGCTGCTGTGCCGCGATCGTGTCCATCTCAGTCCTTCAGACGCAGGGCCAACCACAGTTCCGCGCGTGTGTCGGCCGAGTCCAGGTCCCGGCCGAGCAGCTGCCCGACCCGGGCGAGCCGGTGCCGCAGCGTGTGTCGGTGCACGCCGAGCGCCGCCGCGGCCGGATCCCACTGGCCGTTGTGCGCCAGCCAGGCCCGCAGCGACGCGATCAGCTCGCCACGACCGGTCGCATCGTGTTCAACGAGCGGGGCGAGCAAGCGGTCCGCGAACACGCCCGCGACTTCGGGATCGACCAGTCGCAGCACGCCGTCGTCGGCCAGCTCCGCGAACCTAACCACCGGCAGGTCGGTCCGGGCGGCCGTGGCCAGCGCCCGTTGCGCCTGCTTCAGGGCCTGGTCCAGGCCGGCGTAGTCGACGGGATCGGAGACGCCGGCGTGCAGCCCCGGCAGCGCCGGCTCGGCGTCGGCGGCGATCACCAGCAGCAGCGAATCCCCGTGCGGGGCATGGAAGGCGTCGGTGTCCTCGGCCCGGTCGACGGCGGTCTGCCGGTGGCGCGACGGCCCCGCGGCCAGCACGACCCGCACCGGGGCCGCCGGCAGCTCGCCCCACAGATCGGCGGCGATCTCGGCCACCAGCTCCATCTCCCCGGCCAGCAACAGCCGCAGCAGCCCGCCGCGCAGCCGCCGGGTCGCGGCCTCCACGGCTTGCGGCCGTTCGAAGCTGACCGTCAACAGCGAGGCCGCGGTGGTCAGGACCTGCTGATCGGCCGGCGTCAGGCGGGTGGCCCGGCCGACCGCGAGGAAGCCACGGATCCGCTCGCCGGCGCCGAGTGTCTGCACGGTGATCTCCACGCCGTCCGACTCGTACGTGAGGCTGGCCGGCCCGGCGTGGAACCGGGGGAGCTCCGCGCGCAGCGCGTCCAGGAGCGGGCTGTCGCCGGCTCGGACCGACCCGCGCGGGTCCAGCAGCACGGCCCAGGCATCGAGGCGGCGGGCCAGCTGCCGGGTAACGGCTGTCACGCCGTCAGCTCTCACCGCCGCCGAGGTCAGTGCCCGCTGGGCCTGATAAGCCCTGGTCACGGCAGCGTACTCGGCGGCGGCGACGGCTTTGGCCACCGCCTTGCTGATCGCGATGAACGGCACCTGCCGCGGCACCTCGATCACCGGCAACCCGACCGCCTCGGCCGCCTTGATCACCGCCGCCGGCACGGCCGCGTGCGTCAGCCCCGTGCCGAACCCCAGCCCGGCGACCCCGGCCTCGTGCAGGCGCCTGATGTAGGCCGCCGCCCCGGACCGCACCCACAGACCCGTGGTCAGCAGCAGTTCGCCGCCTTCCAGGAACGCCGTCGGATCGGCCAGCTCGCTGGTGTGCACCCACTGCACCGGCCGGTCGAGGTGCGCGGCGCCGGCACGGACCAGCAGACCCAGGTCGGGCCGGTCCACCAGCGCGGCGAGAGTGGGCGTCACTCGGCGGTCCTCGACAGTTCGGCGAACAATTCTCCTCGACTTGTCCAAACAGGCTACTTGGCCGCGGCGGTCCCGCCGACCACCGTTGACCGACAGCCCTGCCATGAGGAGCCGCCCGTGAGCACGTCACCGCCGAAGCTGGCGTCCACCCTGCAACGACGTCACCTGAGCATGATCGCCATTGCCGGGGTGATCGGCGCCGGCCTGTTCGTGGGCAGCGGCGCCGCCATCAAACAGGCCGGGCCGGGCGCGCTGATCGCCTACGCGGTGTGCGGCCTGCTGGTGATCCTGGTGATGCGCATGCTCGGCGAGATGTCGGCGGCCAACCCGGAGACCGGGTCGTTCTCGGCCTACGCCGACCGCGCCATCGGCCCGTGGGCCGGCTTCACCATCGGCTGGCTGTACTGGTTCTTCTGGGTCGTCGTGCTCGGCGTCGAGGCGACCGCCGGCGCGACCATCGTGCACCGCTGGCTGCCCGGCGTGCCGCAGTGGACGTGCGCGCTGATCCTGATGGCCCTGCTGACCGTCACCAACCTGTTCTCGGTCCGCTCCTACGGCGAGTTCGAGTTCTGGTTCGCCTCCATCAAGGTCGCCGCGATCGCGGTGTTCCTGCTGGTCGGCATCGTGGCGATCCTGGGGCTGCTGCCCGGCTTCAGCTCGCCCGGCCTGTCCAACCTGACCGGGCACGGCGGCTTCCTGCCCAACGGCGCCTCACCGGTGTTCGCGGCGATGCTGGTGGTGGTGTTCTCCTTCTTCGGCGCGGAGATCGCCACCGTCGCCGCCGGCGAGTCGGCCGACCCCGGGCACGCCGTGCGGTCGGCGGTGCGCTCGGTGGTGTGGCGGATCATCGTGTTCTACCTGGGCTCCATCGCCATCGTGGTGACGCTGCTGCCGTGGGACGACGCCGGCGTGGCCAAGAGCCCGTACGTCGCGGTGCTGGACCGGATCGGGCTGCCGGCCGCCGGTGTCGTGATGGACGTGATCGTGCTGACCTCGGTGCTGTCCTGCCTGAACTCCGGCCTGTACACGGCGTCCCGCATGATGTTCTCGCTGTCCAACCGCAATGACGCGCCGCGGTTCCTGGGCCGCATCGGAAGGACGGGCGTGCCGACGGCGGCGGTGCTGGTGTCCACTGTGGTCGGTTTCGTCACGGTGGTCTTCAATTACATCTCGCCGGACACCGTGTTCCTGTTCCTCACCAACTCCTCCGGCGCGATCGCCGTGTTCGTGTGGCTGGTGATCGCCGTGTCCCAGCTGCGCATGCGGCGCCAGCTGGAGCGGGACGCGCCGGAGCGACTGACCCTGCGCATGTGGGGGTACCCGTACCTGACCTGGGTGTCGATCGTGGCGATGATCGTGCTGCTGGCCGGCATGGCCTTCGACGCCGACGCCCGCTCGCAACTGCTGCTCAGCCTGCTCGTCGCGGCGCTGGTCCTGGTCGTGAGCTTCGTCCGGCAGCGCGCCCGGGTCCGAACCTCTGTATAAGAAAGGAAACCTCGTGGCTACGCCCACTATCGCCCGCCACCTCGTCACCGAGATCCCGGGGCCCAAGTCGCAGGCCGCCCAGCAGCGCCGGCAGCGGGCGGTGGCCGCCGGCGTCGGCAGCACGCTGCCGGTCTTCGTCGAGTCCGCCGGCGCCGGCCTGCTGCACGACGTGGACGGCAACACGTTGGTGGACCTGGGTTCCGGCATCGCCGTGACCAGCGTCGGCGCCGCCGCGCCGGAGGTCGTCGCGGCGGTGCAGGAGCAGGTCGCCAAGTTCACCCACACCTGCTTCATGGTCACGCCGTACGAGGCCTACGTGCAGGTGTGCGAGCAGCTCGGGGAGCTGACGCCCGGCTCGCACGAGAAGCGGTCGGCGCTGTTCAACTCGGGCGCCGAGGCGGTGGAGAACGCCGTCAAGATCGCCCGGCACGCCACCGGGCGGCCGGCGGTGGTGGTGTTCGACCACGCCTATCACGGCCGCACCAACCTCACGATGGCGTTGACGGCCAAGAACATGCCGTACAAGCACCGCTTCGGGCCGTTCGCGCCCGAAGTCTATCGGCTGCCGATGTCCTACCCGTTCCGCGACCCCGCCGGGCTGACCGGGGAGCAGGCCGCGGCGCGGGCGTTGGACCTGCTGGACAAGCAGGTCGGCGCGGACAACGTGGCCTGCGTGCTGATCGAGCCGATCCAGGGCGAGGGCGGCTTCATCGTGCCGGCGCCGGGCTTTCTCAAGGCCGTGGCCGACTGGTGCCGGGACAGGGGCGTGCTGTTCGTGGCCGACGAGATCCAGACCGGCTTCTGCCGCACCGGATCCTGGTTCGCCAGCGACCACGAGGGCGTGGTGCCCGATCTCGTCACCACGGCCAAGGGCATCGCCGGCGGCCTGCCGCTGGCCGCTGTCACGGGCCGAGCCGAGATCGTGGACGCCGTGCACGGCGGCGGCCTGGGCGGCACCTACGGCGGCAATCCTGTGGCCTGCGCCGCCGCGCTGGCGTCCATCCGCATCATGCGGGAGCAGAACCTGAACGCCGCGGCCAAGGCGATCGAGGACATCACGTTGCCGCGGCTGCGGGAGCTGGCCGCCGGTTTCCCGGCCATCGGCGACGTGCGCGGGCGGGGCGCGATGCTGGCCGTGGAGCTGGTGAAGCCGGGCACCCTGGAGCCGGACCCGGAACTGACCGGGAGGATCGCGAAGGCTTGCCACGCAAGGGGAGTCGTGGTGCTCACGGCCGGCACGCACGGCAACGTGCTGCGGCTGCTGCCGCCGCTCGTGATCCCGGCGGATGTCCTGAACGACGGTCTCGACGTGCTCGCTGAAGCGATTCAGATCACGATAAGGTAACGGCGACCGTCGCGAGTGATCGGGTCACCGGTCCACCCCGTAATGCCGGATAGCAATCGCATCCAGGAAAGGTGGTCGGACCGGTGATCTCTCGCGCGGTGCGCAAGGCCGCCGTCCTCGTCGTGCTCGGGATCGGCGCCCTCCTGCCGCTCTCCGGCTGCTCCGTCGGCCAGTCCCAGGCCGCGACGCCGCCCGGTCAGATCGACCCGAGCAACCCGCTGGACGTCGGCACCCAGGTCACACAGAGCCAGTGGGGACCGGTGGGACCCGCGGACCGGCTGATGCTGGTCAAGGTCGCGCTGGCCGGCTCGTGGGAGCTGCCCAGCGGCGAGATGGCGCAGACCATGACCAGCAACCCGTCGGTCCGGCTGGCCGGGCAGCACCTCATCCAGGGCCACACCATGCTCAACAAGATGAACGTGCAGATCGCCCAGCAGCTCGGGGTGACGCTGCCGACGAAGCCGCTGCCCGAACAGCAGGGCTTCCTGACCAACATGCAGCAACAGCGGCCGGGCATCGACTTCGACCGGGCCTTCGTCGGGCCGCTGCGGGACCAGCACGGCTCGGTCTACCAGCTGCTCTCGCAAGTGCGGACCGGCACCCGCAACTCGCTGATCCGCGACTTCGCGAACCAGTGTATGGCCACGGTGCTCGACCACATCACCGTGCTGGAGCAGACCGGTCTGGTCAACTACAGCGCGCTGAACTCGCCGACCGCGCCGCCGGTCACCCCGGTGACCACCGCGGCGCAGATCACGTCCAACAACAACAGCAGCATCGGGGTGTTCATCATCGCGGCGCTGATGGCCGGACTGGCGATCCTGGTGCCGATCCTGCGCCGGGGCGGCTCCAGCGGCAAGCGGAGGGCCGGGTCTGCGATCCCGGAGTGACAGCGCTTAGATGGAGGCCGTGAGTGTCGACGCGCTGCTGCTGCTGTCCTTCGGTGGCCCGGAGGGACCGGCCGAGGTCCGCCCGTTCCTGGAGAACGTGACCAGGGGGCGCGGCGTCCCGCCGGAGCGGCTGGACGAGGTGGCGCAGCACTACCTGCACTTCGGCGGCGTCTCCCCGATCAACCGGCTCAACCGGGACCTGATCGAGGCGATCCGCTCGGCACTGGCGGCGGCCGGCCTGGACCTTCCCGTCTACTTCGGCAACCGCAACTGGCATCCCATGATCGAGGACACCGTCGGCGAGATGTTGGCCGACGGTGTTCGCCGTGCGCTGGTCTTTCCCACCAGCGCCTACGGCGGCTACTCGGCCTGCCGCCAGTACGACGAGGACATCCTGCGGGCGCGGGCGGCCGTCGCGAACGCCCCCGAGCTGGTGAAGCTCCGGCATTACTTCGACCACCCCGGCTTCGTGCTGCCCTTCGCCGACGCCGTGCGTGAGGCCGCCGCCGGCTTCGAGGACTACCGGCTCGTGTTCACCGCCCACTCCATCCCCAACTCCTTCGACGCCAGCGCCGGCCCTTCGGAGCTGGGCGGCCACCTGTACTCGAAGCAGGTGGCCGAGGCCGCCCGGCTGATCGCCGCGGAGCTGGGCGTCGCCGAGTACGACGTCGTCTGGCAGTCCCGCTCCGGGCCGCCGCAGGTGCCGTGGCTCGACCCCGACATCGTCGACCACGTCGATGCCCTGCACGCCAAGGGCGTCGCCAACCTCGTGGTGTGCCCGGTCGGCTTCGTCAGCGACCACCTGGAGGTCGTGTGGGACCTCGACACCGAGGCCCGCGAGCGCGCCGAGGAGCACGGCATGGGCTTCGCCCGCGCCGCCACGCCCGGCCCGGACCAGCGGTTCGCCGCCATGGTCCTGGAGTTGGTCCAGGAGCACCTCGCCGCCGCCGAGCCCCGCAAGCTGTCGACGTTGTCGACGCTGGGCTGCACCGTCAACGGCGAGTTCTGCGCCGTGGCGTGCTGCGAGCCGCCGGCCCGGCGGCCGGCGGCCGATCGGGCAGCGTCCCCGTCCCGTTGAGGAGAGTGCTCAGCGGGAGCGGGTCCGCCGCACGCCCGTGACCAGCGACCACAGGCCGAGCAGGACCACGATCGGGCCGATGGTGGCCCACAGCTTCGATCCGGTCATGAAACTGCCGGTCACGTAGCCGAAACCCTGCGCCGACCACAACGCGCCGAGCAGCACCAGCACCACACCCAGCGCGACGAACACCCATGTCTTCACGACGTCACTCTATGCCCGCCGATGTGTGCCACATGACGCCAATTCACCGAGCCGGCCTCGCCTCGCCCGCCGGATTCTGGTGAACTCGTCCAACCCCTGCCGGAGATGAGGAGTTGACCAGATCATGCAGAGAAAGCGGATCATGGCGGCGGTGGGCGCCGCTGCCGTGCTCGCGACGGGCCTGACCGCCTGCGGCGGCTCCGGGTCGAACGGCTCGGGCGGCGGCGCCGGGCAGTTCAACGCGGCCGTCGGCAAGGTGTTCAACCCCTCGGACGCCAAGGGCGGCGTCGTCCGCATGGCCAACTCGGGTGACTGGGACTCGCTGGACCCGGCCGACTCGTACTACAGCTACGAGTGGGACTTCTCCCGGCTGTTCGGCCGCAGCCTGCTCACCTTCGCGCCGGCCCCGGGCCCGGCCGGCGCCAAGCTGGTGCCGGACCTGGCCACCGGCCTGGGCAAGGCCAGCGACGACGACAAGACCTGGACCTACCACATCCGCACGGGTGTGAAGTTCGAGGACGGCACGACCGTGACCTCGAAGGACGTCAAGTACGCGGTGGCCCGGTCGCTGGACAAGACCGTGTTCCCGGACGGGCCGACGTACTTCAACGACTACCTCGATCTACAGGGCTACACCTCGCCGTACAAGGACAAGGGCGACCTGAAGGCCATCGAGACCCCGGACGACACGACCATCGTCTTCCACCTCAAGCAGCCGTTCGCCGCGTTCGACTACTTCGCCATGCTGCCCTCGACCATTCCGGTCCCGGCGGCCAAGGACGCCGGCAGCGACTACAAGAAGCACGTGGTGTCGAGCGGGCCGTACAAGTTCGGCCAGAACAACCAGGGCAAGAACTTCACGCTCGTCCGCAACGACCAGTGGGACCAGAAGACGGATCCGCTGCGCAAGGCGCTGCCCGACGAGTTCGACGTCGCGCTCAACACCAACGCCGACGACATCGACCAGCGGCTGCTGTCCGGCGACCTGGAGTTCGACGTCACGGGCGTCGGCGTGCAGGCCGCCGCGCAGGGCAAGGTGCTGGGCGACCAGAAGCTGAAGTCCAACGCCGACAACCCGTCCAGCGCCCGGCTCTGGTACACCGCGATCAACAGCGACGTCGCGCCGCTGGACAACGTGCACTGCCGGCGAGCCGTGGAGTACGGCGCGGACAAGGCGTCCTACCAGGCCGCGTACGGCGGCACCGTCGGCGGCACCATCGCCACCAACCTCCAGCCGCCGGTCATCCCCGGCGCCCAGGCGTTCAACCCGTACCCGACGCCGAACAACGCCGGCGACGAGGCCAAGGCCAAGCAGGAGCTGGCGGCCTGCGGGCAGGCCGGTGGCTTCAGCACCAACGTCTCCTACCGGGCCGAGCGGCCGCGCGAGAAGGCCACCGCCGAGGCGCTGCAGCAGTCGCTGGCCAAGGTCGGCATCAAGCTGACGATCAAGCCGTTCCCGCAGGGCGACTACGGCAAGCTGTACGCCGGCAAGCCCGACTACGCCAAGAACAACCAGCTGGGCCTGATGGTCTTCGGCTGGCAGGCCGACTGGCCCGAGGGCTTCGGCTACTTCAGCCAGATCGTCGACAGCCGGGTGATCCGCGCCTCCGGCGGCAACAGCAACCTCGGCGTGAAGGACCCGGAGGTGGACGCGCTGGTGGACAAGGCGGCCATCACCGAGGACGCCACCGCGCGGCAGCAGATCTGGGGCCAGGTCGACCAGAAGGTCATGGACGACGCCTACATCCTGCCCGGCCTGGTGGCCAAGTCCCTGCTGTACCGGCCGGCCAACGGCACCAACCTGTTCGTGTCCGACGGCTACGGCATGTACGACTACGCCGCGGTCGGCGTGAAGCGCTGACCCCGGTTATGCAGGGAAGGACGCCTTACCCTCGTTGAACGCGGGTAAGGCGTCCTTCCCTGCATGGGGGGCACTTCAGCCGAGCGCTGTAACTCCCACGGGTACCTGTCGGGGTGAAGCGATTGAACAGAGTCACCGCGCCGTTGGCGGCGCTGGCGGCCATCACCCTCAGCCCGCTCGTTCCCTCGGCCGCGCAGGCGGCCACGTCCCCGGGCTTCGAGGTCGCCTTCCAGGCCCCCTCCAGCCGGCTGGTCGAGATGAACCCGGCCGGCCAGGTCAACGTCACGCCGTCGGCGATGGCCCCGCAGAGCAGCGTGTCGCTGGCGGCGCTGCCCGACGGCAGTTTCGACGAGGCGTTCGCGGCGTCGGACCACTCCCTGTGGCTGGCCAACAGCGTCACCGGCGGAAGCCAGGTCAAACAGACGGCGTGCAGCCCGGCCCCGTACCCGGTGGCCCCTGGCACCAGCCCGAGCATGACGATCAGCTCGACCCATGCCGTGGAGATCGAGTTCTCCGAGGGCGGCGAGGCGAACGGCCTGAACATCCCCATCCACAATGGAGTGTGCAGCTTCTCGCACGGGGACATCGCCCCCGGCACGAGTCCCGTGGTGGCCCCGGTGCCGGGGTCGCTGGGCGGCGGCTTCGTGGCGGCGTGGGTGGCCAAGGACGGCCTGGTGTGGTTCAGCGAGCCCAACAGGGCGACCACATCGCCGGCCAGGGTTTCCAGGCCGCGCCCGGCACCAGCCCGTCGATCGCGGTCAATGCGGCCGGTCAGGTGCGGGTGGCCTATCACGACACCAAGGACCGGCTGACCACCGTCACGGCCAAGCTCGGCGTCTTCCCCGGCGCCACCGACCAGACCCCGTCGTTCCTGGCCGGCAACACCAGCCCGAGCCTCATCCTGATGCCCGACGGCACCTTCGACATGGCCTTCACGGCCATCGACGACCGGGTCTGGGTCGACATCAACGGCAGCGGCCACGCGCTGGGCGCCGGCCTCAACGCGCAGCCCGGCACCAGCCCGGCCATCGCCACCGACCCGCAGGGCAACTGGGAAATCGCCTTCCAGCGCACCGGCGACCACCACCTGGTGACCTTCGACTCGCACTCGGCCACCCGCGACACCGGGCAGATCGTGGCCGACGGCGCCAATCCGGCGATCGTGGCCCTCGTGCCGCAGCCGGGCGGCCCCGGCCAGGTGACGCTGACCATGACCCAGAACCCGACCGTGAACGGATTCATCCCGTTCTCGGGCAAGTTCCCGCCGCTCGGCAGCACCCAGCCGGGCCGGGTCACCTCGATCACCTACCCGGCGTCGGGCTTCATCGACTCCACGCTGTTCTTCGTCAAGCTGGGGCATTCCACGCTGGAGTGCGGCAACGCCAACGCCGTGGTGGCCGTCCAGGAGGGATCGACGACCACGGCCGCGCAGCTCACCGCGATCTTCGGCACGGCGTCGCCGTCGTTCTCGACGACCAGCCCGCTCAACGCGGTGGCGTGCTTCGGCGGCCCGAACCCGACGCCGTCGTTCATCAACCTGGCGATGGCCGTCCAGTTCAGCTGAGCCCGGCTCGGTGTTCGGTGGACGGGGCCCTACCGGCTCTTGTTGGCGTGCTCGCCCAGGACCCGGACGGCCTCGTCCACCGCCGCGCATCGCGCCCGGCGCACGGCGTCGGTGAGCGGCCGCAGGGCCTCGTCCCGGCCCCGCGTGGCCGATGCCGACATCGCGCCACCGGGGGCGTCGCCGGCGGCGACCTCCAGGATGGCCGCGACCTCGGATGCCCGCTGCAACACCCGAAGCGACCGCGCCGGCATGCCGTTGGGCCACGCCGGCATGGGCTGGGAGGCCAGCACGGACTCGATGTCCTTGCGCACGTTCGGCCGGTGCCGGGCCACATCGAGGTCCACGAGCGTGCTGGCGGCCTCGCGCATGGCGCCGGAGAGCGCGTGCTCGGCCTCACCCAGCGGGATGTGCTCCGGAGGAGTGATCTCCGGGTGGTCGAACACCGTCCAGCGGATCACCTGATCGGCCACCAGACGGGGCACGATGCCCAGGCCCGCCTCGGGCAGCACCATGGCCTGCCCGGCCCGCACCGCGGTCGCGCTCAGCGGGCCGTTGCCGCCGAGGCCGCGGGTGTCGCCGGGGATCGGCAGCACCAGGCGGCCGTCGCCGGCTTGGGTGCGCCGCAGCGCCGCAAGCAGCATCGCGGGCGCCGCCGGCATCTCGTCGGGGCCGGGGAGGTCGAGCGCGGTGGCGGTGCCGTCGTCGTCGGCCACCACCTCGTGCAGCTCGGCCCAGATCTGGAGGGCGTCGAGGACGTCGTCGGCCGCGGCAACGCCGTGCAGCCAGGCTGACGTCCACACGACCAACGTCGCGCTCGGACAGGACACGCCTCACGACATTACAGAGGCGGATCGGATCAGCCGGTCGGACCCACCCGGCGGATCAGCAATTCGCGGAACATGTGCTCATCCGCCGGGAGCGCGAAAGCCCGGTGCGGCACGGCGTACACCGGCCCGTGGGCCCGGGCGCCGATGCGCAGCACGATGCCGTGCTCGGTCTCCTGCCAGCTCTGCATGCAGGACCAGGCCAGCTCGTCGGGCAGGCCCATGCCGTGCATGCGCAGCGCGAACTCGTCGGCGGTGGCCCGCACGCGCTGGTTCGCGGACAGGGTGTCGCGGTAGAGCAGACTGGCCTGCCACGGCACGCCGATGGCCACCGCGGCGGCAGCCACCAGGCTCAGCACCGCCGCCGAGGTGTTGTCGGCGAGCAACAGGACGGCCGCCACGACCACCAGGCAGACCGCGAAAGCGGGAGCCCATCGGACCGCGGGCGCGACGGCGCGCAGGGCGTCGCGCCGATCGGCCGCTTCCGGCTCCCAGGAGAACTCGACGCGCACTGGCGCCTCCGTAATCTACGTCACACTGCGGAAGCGACAGTCTGCTCCAGAAGAGTGATCGATTGCCACTTCGGCGCGCCGGGCGGTTGTCCAGGTTCGCCGAGCGTCATCAACGCCCACTGTCCGTGAGAGAACTGACAACGGTTCGCATTCTCGTTCGCGCTGTATGCTCCCGGCGCGGCTCTGCTGGGGCAGGTGGTGGAAAGGTGCACGCGGCGAACGGGGTTCCGCTGCGGGTCGAGGTGCTGGGACCGGTGCGGGCGATCCTCGGGGATCGCGAGATCGCACTGGGTCCCCCGATGCAGCGCGCCCTGCTGGCGCTGCTGGCACTGCGCGCGAATCGCGCCGTCGGCCGCACGGAACTGGTCGATGCCCTGTGGGGCGACGATCCGCCGACGACTGCCGGCGGCAGTGTCTCCACCTACCTCTCGGCCCTGCGCCGCGCCCTCGAACCCGATCGGCCCAGTCGCGCGCCCAGCGCCCTTCTGGTCTCGGCCGGCGCGAATTCCGGCTACATGCTCCGGCTCGATCCGGGCGCACTTGACTGCGATCGCGCCGAGCAGCTGCGTGAACGGGCAAGAATCGCGCGAAGTTCAGGCGATCTTCACGGCGCGGTGGTCCAGCTCCAGTCGGCCCTGCGGCTGTGGCGGGGGCTGCCGTTCGACGGCATCTCCTGCCCGTTCGTCGCGGGCGAACGGGCTCGGGTCGACGAGCTGCGGCTGGCCACGGTCGAGTCGCTGGCCGACTCCCTGATCGCGCTGGGCCGCAATGACGACGCCGTGGCCGAGCTGTCGCCGGTCGTGCGCCAGCAGCCGCTGCGCGAACGGCCGCGGGCGCTGCTGATGACCGCGCTCTACGGCGCCGGGCGCAAGGCCGACGCCCTGGAGGTGTTCGAGGACGCCCGCCGCGTGCTGGTCGACGAGCTGGGCATCGAACCGGGCCCCGAGCTGCGGGAACTGCACCGCGACCTGATCGCCGACAAGCCCGCCGCGCCGGCCCCGGCCGCCGCGCCGATCAGCACCGGCCTGGCCGCCGTCCCCAAGCCGGCTCAGCTGCCGCACGACGTGCCCGGCTTCACCGGACGCGTGGGTGAGCTGGCGCAGCTGGAGGACGTGCTGGTCGGTGGCGACCGGACGGTCGCCGTGATCTCGGCGATCGACGGCAGCGGGGGCATCGGCAAGACCGCGCTGGCCGTGCACGTCGCGCACCGCATCGCCGGGCAGTTCCCGGACGGGCAGCTCTACGTCAACCTGCGTGGCTTCGACCCGCAGCAGCCGCCGCTGCAACCCGCCGCCGCCCTGGGGCAGCTGCTGCGCGGCCTCGGTGTCGAGGCGGCGGCGATCCCGGCCGAGACCGACGAGCAGGCCGGGCTGTACCGGAGCCTGATCGCCGGCAAGCGCATGCTCGTGCTGCTGGACAACGCCGCCAGCACCGACCAGGTGCGGCCGCTGCTGCCGGGCAGCCCCAGCTGCTCGGTGATCGTGACCAGCCGCAGCCGGCTCGGCGGGCTGGTGGCCCGCGACGGGGCCCACCGCGTGACCCTGGACGTGCTGCACGAGCGCGAGTCCGTGCAGATGCTGGCGGCCGGGGTGGGGAAGGCGCAGATCGAGGCGCAGCCGGAGGCCGCCGCCGAGCTGGCCCGGCTGTGCGGGCACCTGCCGCTGGCCCTGCGGATCGCCGCCGCGCAGCTCAACGACCGTCCGCACCTCGATCTCGACGACTTGTGCCAGGAGCTGGCCGACGAGCGGGCCCGGCTGGACGTGCTCGCCGTCGACGACGAGAGCACTGCTGTACGGGCCGTGTTCTCGTGGTCGTACCACGCGTTGAAGCCGGAGCCGGCGCGCATGTTCCGCATGCTCGGGCTGCACGCCGGCACCGAGATCAGCGTGGCCGCCGCCGCGGCGCTGGCCAACGTGCCGGTGGTGCGGGCGCGGCGGCTGCTCGACGTGGTGGCCAGCGGGCACCTGCTGGAGGGCGTCGGCCGCGACCGGTATCGATTCCACGACCTGCTGCGGGTGTACTCGGCCGAGTGCGCCGCCGAGCACGACAGCCGGGCCGAGCGGATCGCCGCCGTCAGCCGGCTGCTGGACTTCTACCTGCACACCGCCAACACCGTCGACGAGATGCTCGCGCCGTACCGACGGCGCTCCGAGCTGCCGCCGCCCGTGCCCGGCGGGCAGCCGGCGACGTTCGTCGACAGCAGCGCCGCCCTGGCCTGGTGCGAGACGGAGTTGGCCAACCTGGTCGCCGCCACCGCCCAGGCGGCCGAGCTCGGCGACACCTACCACGCCACCGGCATTCCCGGTGCCATGTGGGCGTTCTTCGCGCTGCGCACCCCGTGGCCGGAGTGGATCAGCAGCCACCAGACCGGAATCGGCGCCGCAGTCGCGGCCGGGGACCGGTACGGCGAGGTGCGGCTGCTCATCGGCCTCGGCTACTGCTACAACGAACTCCGCCGGCACATGCAGGTGCTGGAGTGCATGGAGCGGGCCCGGGTCGTGTACGAGCCGCTGTCCGGCGGCCCGCTGGACCACGTGGTCGGCGGCGCGTTGGGGTCGGCCTACTTCTGGGCCGGCCGGGTGGACGAGGCCTTCGAGCTGACCAACCGGGCCCTGGCCACCAGCCGCGAGAGCGGGGACCGGTGGAGCGAGGCGTGGTCGCTGAGCCACCTCGGCTCGTACTGCCGGGTTCTGGGGCGGTACCAGGAATCCGTGGCCAACTTCGACCGGGCGCTGCGGCTGTTCGTGGAGATGGACGACCGGGCCGGGGCGATCAAGGTGTACCGGGAGCTGGGGGAGGCGCACCGGCATTTCGGCAAGCTCGACCGGGCCGCCGACTGCTTCCGCGGGGCCGTTCGCCTGTTCCGGGAGTCCGGCGGCCGTCCCGGCGAGGCGTGGTCGCTGCACGAGCTGGCCAGTGTGTTGCACGAGGACGGAAGGCTGGCCGAGGCCAAGGAGTCCTGGGAGCAGTCACTGGCCATTCTGGAGCAGGTCGGCGACCATCGGGTGGAACAGGTGCGCCGCCGTTTGGCCGCCATCGACGCCGCGGCCGGGGTGCGCCGGGCCAAGTAGGTCCCGGTGTGAATACGTCACGCTTGTGGCCGGATCACCCGTTCGCCATGGTTGGCCGATGGTGCTGTTGCGCAGAGTGCTGGTCGGGCTCGCTGTTCTTGCCTTAGGCGTGGTCCCGTCGATCGCCCCCGCTTCGGCCGGCGTGGATTCCGTGCAGTGGCAGGCTTGTGCGGGCCGTCCCGACGCCGACTGCGCGACGGTGTCGATCCCGGTGGACTGGAACCGACCCGGCGGCGCGAGCACCGGCATGGCCATCGCCCGGCACAAGGCGTCGAAGCCGTTGCAGCGCAAGGGCGTGCTGTTCGTCAACCCCGGCGGTCCCAGTGGATCCGGCGTCGACTACGCCCTGTCGATCTCGGCCAATCCCCGCTACCAGGCGCTGATCGACGATTTCGACATCGTCGGCTTCGATCCCCGCGGCACCAACCGCAGCTCCGACATCGCCTGTGACCAGTCCATTCTAGACGAACCGGTGGAGTGGGTGCCGGCCACCCGGACTCAGTACCGCGACCTGCTGGCCCACAACGACCGCGTCGCCGACAACTGCAAAGCCTTGAACGGCAAGCTCTTCGACCACGTGGACACGGTCAGCGTGGTGCGCGACATGGACCTGCTGCGCAAGGACCTGGGCGAGTCGAAGATCAACTACTTCGGCGTCTCCTACGGCACCCAGATCGGCCAGCAGTACTTGGAGCTGTACGGCGACCGCCTGCGTGCCATCGCCATCGACTCCAACATGGACCACAGCATCGGCGCCACGCGCTACGAGGCCACCGCCGCGCTGGCCTTCGAGAACTCCTTCAAGGACTTCGCTGCCTGGTGCGCACGGACGGCTTCCTGCTCGCTGCACGGCCAGGACGTGCTGGCCCTGTGGGATTCCTTGTACGCCAGGGCCTCCGCCGGCACGCTGGTCGACTCCACCGGCAAGGCGGTGTCCGCCGACGAACTGCGTGACCTGGCTTTCGAGGCCATGTACCACCCCGCCCGCGCCTGGTTCGGCCTGGCCGACTCCTTGAAGAAGCTGGGAACGCCGGCCTTCGCCCCGGTGACGACGGAGGACAACAGCTACCAGGCCATCTGGTGCTCCGACTGGACCTGGCCGACCGTCAACTCCTACCACGCCCTGGCCGACCTGCGGTCCGTGTCCGAGGCCGCCGCGCCGCACACCCACTTCTCCGACTTCTTCTCCGACGTCACCAGCTGTCTCGGCTGGACCGGCCCGCTGAACAACCCCCAGCACACCCTGCGGATCCGCAACGCCCCGCCGGTGCTGATGACCAACGGCATCCATGACATCGCCACCCCGTACGAGTGGGCCACGAACGTGGCGAAGCAGATCCCCACGGCCACGCTGCTCACCTACGACGGCACCGGCCACGGCGACTACGGCAACAGCCTCTGCGCCCATGACGCCATCGACGCCTACCTGGTCGACCTCAAGCTGCCGGCCCGTGGCACGCACTGCCCGGCGGAGTGGCCGACCGCGCCGGCTGCCGGCTCCGTCGCCCCTTCGGTCGTCGCTGAGCTGCGGCACTGACCTCAGAGGCGGCACTCGGACAACAGGTCCCGCGCGGCCTCGGTGTCCATTGTGGACAGTATGTGCTCCACTCGTTTCGCGAGATCCTCGGGCGCGCCGGGCAGTCGGGCGGCCGAGGAGACGGCGTTCTTCTCCGTCGCCAGCCACGCCCCGGCCCGGGCGTGCAGCACGTGCACCAGGCAGCCGATGCCCCGGAACAGGAAACCGGTGGCGGAGAAGCGATCGCCCCGGGCGGCGGGGACAACCGCGTTCTCGATGCTGAATCGGGCCTCGAAGCCGTACGAGCCCTCGATCGCGGCGGCCAGCGACGGGGGATAGGGGTCGAGGGCGGCCAGCACCTCGGCCAACGCCCCGGACCGGTCGTCCAACACCTTGCAGGTGGCCAATTCGGCCAGGTACGCGTACGAGAAGAAACCCAGGGGATGCCCGACCTGCTGCTCGCAGCGGACCACGCCCCGCTGGGCCTCGGCCAGGACGACGTGGACCCGGTCGAGGTCCCGCCACAACAGGTCGGTCTTGGAACCGGGCGTCTTCAGCCACGCGCCGCCGTCGACCCAGGGACCCCACTCGCCGGGCTCGGTCACGCTGGATCCGGGGTACTCGGCGGCGATTTCGCGGAGAGCGGACAAATCCATTTCGCCTCGACGGTAGACGCCGATGTCGGTGTCGGAATGGGCATCGGCGGTGCCACGGGCACGCGAGCCGCCGAGCACGACGCCGACCACACCGGACACATCGGCTATCCGAGCAGCGAAAGACGGCAGGTCGACCATGGTCACGGAGTC
The DNA here is from genome assembly GCF_040682195.1 of Kutzneria sp. NPDC051319. NCBI lineage: Bacteria > Bacillati > Actinomycetota > Actinomycetes > Pseudonocardiales > Pseudonocardiaceae > Kutzneria > Kutzneria sp. NPDC051319. The sequence goes on from NZ_JBFBAM010000013.1 coordinate 61,043, forward strand.
TGCCCGAGCCGAGGCCCGCGCGTCTGCCGAATTATACGCCACCGCGGCGGGAAACGGCAGGTCGCGCGAGGTCACGAAGTCGGGCGGTGGAGTTGCTCCACGTCGACCTATTTGCCCACGGCTATTACTTTCATCAGGGTGACAGTTGTTCCGACCCCATCCCACTCGCTCCCGACGACCGTGGGCCAGTTGCGCGCCGCCGGGCACGAGCCCCGCTCCGTGAAGGCCGAGCTGCGGGACAACCTGCTCGACGCGTTGCGCGCCGGGCGTGACCCGTGGCCGGGCATCCTCGGCTTCGACCGCACGGTCCTGCCGCAGCTGGAGCGCGCGATCATCGCGGGCCACGACGTGGTGCTGCTCGGCGAGCGCGGCCAGGGCAAGACCCGCCTGCTGCGCACCCTCGCCGGACTGCTCGACGAGTGGACGCCCGTGATCGACGGCGCCGAGCTGGCCGAGCACCCGCTCGACCCGATCAGCCCCGCCTCCCGCCGCCGCGCCGCCGAACTCGGCGACGAGCTGCCGGTGGCCTGGCTGCACCGTTCCCAGCGCTACACCGAGAAGCTGGCCACCCCCGACACGTCCGTCGGCGACCTCATCGGCGACGTGGACCCGGTGAAGGTGGCCGAGGGCCGCAGCCTCGGCGACCCCGAGACCATCCACTTCGGACTGGTGCCGCGCGCCCACCGCGGCATCGTGGCCATCAACGAGCTGCCCGACCTGGCCGAGCGCATCCAGGTCGCGCTGCTCAACGTCATGGAGGAGCGCGACATCCAGATCCGCGGCTACACGCTGCGGCTGCCGCTGGACGTGCTGCTCGTGGCCACGGCCAACCCCGAGGACTACACCAACCGCGGCCGCATCATCACGCCGCTCAAGGACCGCTTCGGCGCGGAGGTGCGCACGCACTACCCGCTGGAGGTGGCCGGCGAGATCGACCTGATCCACCAGGAGGCCCAGCTCGTCGCCGAGGTCGGCGACCACCTGATCGAGGTGATCGCGCGCTTCGTGCGGCACCTGCGCGAGTCGCCGTCCATCGACCAGCGCTCCGGCGTGTCCGCCCGGTTCGCCATCGCGGCGGCCGAGACGGTGGCGGCGGCGGCGATGCGTCGGGCCGCGCTGACCGGCGAGTCGCCGGCCGTCGCGCGTCCGGTCGACCTGGAGGCGGTGCCGTCGGTGCTGCGCGGCAAGCTGGAGTTCGAGTCCGGCGAGGAAGGCCGTGAGCACGAGATCCTCGACCACCTGCTGCGCCGCTCGGTCGCCGACACGGCCCGCGGCAAGCTGGCCGGGCTCAACCTGAAGTCGCTGGCCGAGGCCGTGACCGACGGCCACCCGGTGGCCACGGGCGAGCGCGTGCCGGCCGACGAGGTGCTGGCCGCGCTGCCGGAACTGCCGGTGCTGCACGAGGTTGCGGCGCGTCTGGACGTCAAGGCCGACCAGCCGGCCGGCTGGATCGCGTCAGCCGTCGAGTTCGCGCTGGAGTACCTCTACCTGAGCCGTCAGCTGGGCAAGGACGCCGACGACGAGACCACGGTCTACGGCTGATGGCGACCCCGGCACGGCGTTACCGCTACCACGAATGGCTCGGTGGTGCGGATCCACTCGCCCCGCCGCCGGATCTGCGGGCGGCGCTGGACGAGCTGGGGCGAGAGGTGATGGAGGGCTCGTCGCCGCAGGCCGCGCTGCGTGAGCTGATGCGCAGGGGCGTGCAGGGCACGCAGGGCCTCGACGACCTGACCCGCCGGGTGTGGGAGCGGCGCGCGCAGATCCAGCGCCGCAACAACCTCGACGGCACCATGCGTGAGGTGCAGCAGCTGCTGAACGAGGCCCTCACGGCCGAGCGGCGGGAGCTGTTCCCGAACCCGTCCGACGACGCGCGGTTCCGGGAGGCGCAGCTCGACGCGCTGCCGCCCGGCACCGCCGCGCAGGTCACGGAGCTGTCCAACTACGACTGGCAGTCCTCCGAGGCCCGCGAGTCGTTCCAGAAGATCCAGGACCTGCTCGGCCGGGAGATGCTGGAACAGCGCTTCCAGGGCATGAAGCAGGCCATGGAAAATGCCACGCCGCAGGACGTGGCGCGGATCAGGGACATGCTGGCTGATCTGAACTCGTTGCTGTCGGCGCACTCGGCGGGCCACGACACCACCGAGCAGTTCCAGGAGTTCATGCGCAAGCACGGCGAGTTCTTCCCGGAGAACCCGCAGAACACCGACGAACTGGCCGATCTGCTGGCGCAGCGGTCGGCGGCGGCGCAGCGGATGCTGAACTCGATGACCGACGAGCAGCGGGCGGAGTTGGCTCAACTGGGCCAACAGGCGTTCGGCGACCCGAGCCTAGGGGCGCAGCTCGACCTGCTCGACGCCCACCTCCAGCAGCTGCGGCCGGGGGAGGACTGGACCGGCTCGGCCCGCTTCCGCGGCAAGAACCCGATGGGACTGGGCGAGGGCGCCCAGGCCATGCAGGATCTGGCCGAGCTGGACGCGTTGGCCGAACAGCTGGCGCAGTCCTACCCGGGCGCCTCGCTGGAGGACATCGACGCCGAGGCGCTGGTGCGTCAGCTCGGGCAGGAGGCGGGCGTCGACGCCCGGCGACTGTCCCAACTGGAGCGTGAGCTGAAGCAGCAGGGACTGCTGGAACGGGCCGCCGACGGCAGCCTTCGCTTGACGCCCAAGGCATTGCGGCGTCTCGGGGAGACGGCGCTGCGTCAGGTCGTCGACCAGATGCGGGGCCGTGGCGAGCGGGACAGCGACAAGGCCGGCGCGGCCGGCGAGCCGACGGGGTCCACGCGGGCCTGGGAGTTCGGCGACACCGAGCCGTGGGACGTGTCCCGAACCGTGCGGAATGCCGTGCTGCGCACGGCTTCCTCGGGCGGAGGCCGGGTCCGGCTGGCCGTCGAGGACGTCGAGATCGGGGAGACCGAGCAGCGGGCCCGGGCCGCGGTCGCGCTGTGCGTGGACACGTCGTGGTCGATGGTGCAGGACGGCCGGTGGCTGCCGATGAAGCGCACCGCGCTGGCCCTGCATCAGCTGATCACCACCCGGTTCCGCACGGATGCGTTGCAGCTCATCACGTTCGGGCGACACGCGTCCACTGTGGACATCGGCGAGCTGACCGCGCTGGAGGGCGCCTGGGAGCAGGGCACCAACCTGCACCACGCGCTGCTGCTGGCCGGCCGGCACGTGCGGCGGCATCCCGACGCGCAGCCGGTGGTGCTCGTCGTCACCGACGGCGAGCCGACCGCGCACCTGGAGTCCGACGGCGAGGCGGTGTTCAACTATCCGCCCATGCAGCGGACCCTGGGCAAGACCCTGGTCGAAGTCGACGCACTGGCCAAGCTGGGCGCGTCCGTCAGCGTGTTCCGGCTCGGCGACGACCCTCGGCTGGAGCACTTCGTCGACGTGATCGCCCGCCGCAGCGGCGGCCGGGTGATCGCGCCTGACCTCGACGGCCTCGGCGCCGCCGTGGTCAGCGACTACCTCCGCAACCGCCGCCAGCGGTGAGGTTGTGACCGCCTGACGCCCGTTCCCCGGGTGTCAGGCGGTCCGGCGTCAACGCCGGGACGCGGAGTAGAGGACGAGGCTGGTGATCAGGCCGGCCAGGCACACCACCAGGCCCACCGCGAGCCACGCGTAGCCGGCGTCGCTGACCGTCGAGATCTCGATCGCCGTGCTGCCGCTGCCGTTGTCCACGATCTGCTCGGACTTCGAGCCGGCGATCGTGACGACCATCCAGATGCCGGCTGCGAGGAACACCGCCGCGAACGCCAGCCACCACGCGCCGAGCCTGCGCAGGACGTCCAGGCGGTCGCTGCGGACCACACCGGGGAAACGCGCCCGGATCGCCGCCTCCAGCGCCTCCCGGTCGGCCGCCGTGCCGTCGAACCGGGCCTTGTTGCCGTCATCGAAGGACACCAGGCTTCGCCCGTTGCCCAGCCCCCGGGACAGCCGCGTCTCCCGCACCGGGCGACTGATCACCACGTCGCTGATGCTGTCCCACGTCCAGCCTCGGACCTGCCGGGCCGTGGCGTGCACGATGCCGTGCTCGCGCACCTCGAAGTACTCGTCCGCGCCGCCCCGGATCGCCCGGCTCAGCGACATCGCCGCGATCACCAGCCCGACCAGGCCGATGCCGACCGCGACGCCGATCGTGCGGTTGGCCGCGTAGCTGACCGTGTCGTCCACGGTGATCAGCAGGAGCACACCCGGCACGCCGAAGAGGGCCCCGACGGCCAGTGCCGCGAAGCCCGTCACCAGGCGTCGCTTGTTGTTCACGCGGTGGGTGCTCAGCACCGTGCCGAAGTCGTCGATCGTCTCCACGCGCGGGACCTTAACCGCGGGGGCTGACCGTGAGCTGAAGCCCTTGATCCACTTGTCGCAAGGGGACTCAGGCGTTGTCCGTCAGCACCTCGTCCACGAACTTGTTCAGGCTGGCCATGGTCCTGGCCACTTCTTCGTCCACAGTGGACGACACCCGAGGGGTCGGCGTCGACGGCTTGCGCTTGCCCCTGATGTACAGGCTGCAGGCCAGATCCGCGCAGATGTACGTGCCCACCGTGTTGCCCAGCTTGCCCGCCTGCCCGATCCTCCTGGCCGCGAACAGCGACACGTCCGCCGCGGCATGCGTCGTCTGGCACAGTGCGCACAGCGACCGCTTCAGCTGGCTCTTGTGCGGCGCCGCCGCCCTCATCGCCAGGCCCACCACCTCGCCGTACCGGGGCAGCACCAGATACGCGTTCGCCGGCGCCTTCGGATCCCGCCACCCCAGGAAGTCCAGATCCGCCCACCCCACCTCGTCCAGCCGCCCCGGCATGCTCAGCCGCCGCGCCTCCCCCTTCGAACAGTTCACAAAGGACGCGCGGATCGTTGCTTCGTCGAGAGGTTCCACGGCGCCGATCATCCCCCACCGACGCAACCGGTTTCCGCTCACCACCCGGCGACGAGCCCCCGCGAGTCACGCTCTCCGGCACACCGAATGTCGGTTTCAGGCAGGTGGTTGGATGGGCGCATGCGGTTGGATGGGCGGATGCCGTTCAACCACAATGACTTCTATCACCCACTGTTGTTACGACAGGTGCCGCAGGGGGCGCGGACGGCGCTGGACGTGGGATGCGGGACGGGAAAGCTGGCCCGGAGGCTGGCGGTCAGGGGGCTGTCGGTGACGGGCGTCGACGTGTCGACGAGGGTGTTGGACATCGCCCGGGCGATCGGGCCGGACGGCATCGAGTACCGGCACGAGGACGGGCGGGAGGCGACGGGGCGGTACGACTTCATCACCTGCGTGGCGGCCCTGCATCACATGCCGGCGGACGCGATGGCTGCGCTGCGGGAGAGGCTGAACCCGGGCGGAGTGCTGGCGGTGCTGGGGCTCGGGCATCCCAGGTCGGCGGAGGAGTGGGTGAAGTGGGGCGTGCTGGGCCCGCCGGTGAACCTCGCGGCCCGGTTCGCGGTGCACGTGGGGGAGCGGCTCGGCGGCGACCCGGTGCTGCCCCCGCCGCCGATGAAGGCCGAGATGCCGTCGATGACGGAGATCCGCCGGGACTCGGCAGCCCAGCTCCCGGGTCGCAAGATCCGCATCCTCCTCTTCTGGCGCTACCTCATGACCTACCGCCAAGCCCCGCGAGTCCCGCTCTCGGGCAACTGAATGTCGAGTTCCGGAACTCGACACATGCTTGCCTGAGAGCGGGACTCGCGGAGTTCAGCGGAGGTGGGTGGTGAGGAAGGCGGTGGCCAGGTTCCACGCGGCCGCGGCGGCGGTGGGGTTGTGGAACAGGGGGGCGGCGTGGTTGTGGAAGGCGTGGCCGGCCTGCTCCTGGATGTGGATCTCGACGTTGGGGCGGGCGGCGACGGCGGCCTCGACGGTGGCGATGTCGGAGCGGGGGATGTACGGGTCCTGGCCGCCGAAGTGGAACTGGAGGGGGCAGGTGATGCGGTCCAGGAGGTCGAGCTGGGCGGGGACGGTGGAGCCGTAGAAGGAGACGACGGCGTCGGGGGAGGGGGAGGAGGTGGCGGCGAGGGTGTAGGCGAGGGAGCCGCCGAGGCAGAAGCCGAGGGCGCCGGCCTTGCCGGTGACCTCGGGGAGGGAGCGCAGGTGGGCGAGGCTGGCGGCGACGTCGGAGACGCCGAGGGCGGGGTCGAACTCGGCGGCGACGGCCATGGAGGCGGTGAGGCCGGTCTCGTCGTGGCCGGAGGACCAGCCGGGGTCGGTGCGCCAGAACAGGTCGGGCACGCCGACGACGAAGCCGGCGGCGGCCAGGTCGGCGGCCACGGAGCGCAGGTAGTCGTCCAGGCCGAAGATCTCCTGGACCAGCACGATTGCGGGGCCCTGCCCGCCGGCCGGTAACCACACCGGCAGATCGAAGTCGCCGACGGCGTCCACACGAGTCGTCACGGTGTGCGGTTCTACCAGCTGGATGGTCTCGGGTCGATAACGACCCGGATCGCAGGACAACGGGCAATTCCCTATGGCCGTCTTGTGGTCGTACATCCAGTGAGATGAACCCGTTGATCTGGGGAGACCGGCGGGAACACTAGATGGGGGGGAAATACATGATCGGGGCGGCGTTCGCCGTCGCGATGACGGCCGCGGTCTATCTGCTGGTCGTCATTGTGCCGGGTTTTGTCATCGGATTTTCGACGGGAATTCGCGGCTGGCTGCTGGCCGGGGCGTCGCCGGTGCTGACCTATGGCGTGGTCGGAATTGTCGGACCGCTGGCACCGATTGTGGGCATTCGCTGGAATGCGCTCACGTTGTTCGCGGCGAGTGTGCTGTGCGCGGCCGTGGTCTACGGCGTCCGCCGGCTGATCAACCGGCCGCAGGAGCGGGTCGCGCTGGATTGGCCCAGGTCAAGGCACTGGATGGCGGCCGGGGCGGTGGTCGTGGCGACGGGAGTCGGCCTGCTGGCGATGCTGCGGGCGAGCGGCTTCACGGCCATCCCGCAGTGGTGGGACGCGGAGTTCCACGCCAACGCCGTGCGGTTCATCGCCGACACCGGAAACTCGTCGCCGGCGGCGCTCGCGGCGATCAATTCGACCGGAAGTGCCAGTTTCTTCTATCCGAACGCCTATCACGTGCTGGACGCGACGGTGGCGCAGATCGGCGGCTGGTCGATACCGCAGGTGCTCGACGTGAGCAACGGATTTCAGATCGGACTGTTCAGCCTGTCGATTTCCGTGCTGGTGGCCGAGATCACCAAAAGGCCAGGCCTCGCGGCCGCCGCGGGCCTTTTGGCCTGCGCGTTCACGCAATTCCCGTATGACACGCTCACCTGGGGCCCGCTGTTCCCGTTCACCGCGGGTGTCGCGCTCAGCCCGGCGTTCCTGGCGCTGCTGTCGAGGGTCCTGACCACGCCCACCACCGGCACGGTCATCGCCACCGCCCTGGCCGGCGTGGGTCTGACGGCCGTGCACCCCAGCATCACCATCGCCGCGGCCATCCCGGCGGCGCTCTTCCTGGCCCAGCGCTGGATCTCGGCCCGCAAGGTGCCCATGACCGACCTGCGCACCCTGCTGCTGGTGGCCGTGGTCGGCGGCGTCACGGGGATCTTCCAGGTCCTCGGCGTGCTCACCGCGACGGGCGGCGCGGCCGTCACGTGGACGCCAGGGCTCAACGCCGCCGCAGCCGCCACACAGTTCGCCACCGGCAGCCGGTCCACGGGCCTGCCGGCGGTGTGGCTGACAGTGCTGTGCGCCGCCGGGCTCGTCGGGCTGTTCCTGGTGCGCGGCATGGCAAAACTGACGTGGTGGCTGGTCGCCGGAGCGGTGTTCGGCCTGCTGTTCGTGCTCGACGCGACCTCGGGCGCGGCCTGGGTGCAGGCGATCACGCGGCCGTGGTGGAACGATTCCTGGCGGCTGTACGCGATCGGCGCCATGGGCCTGGTCGTCCTGGCCGCGGTAGGCCTGGTCACGGTGGCCAACCTGCTGTCACGGCTGGTGCCGAAGCTGCCGTCGGTCATGGTGGTGTCGCTGGTGGCGCTGCTGGTGATCATCGCCACCAAGGGCCTCTACCTCAACCGCAACACCGAACGGCTCGCCGTGGCGTTCCCGGACGGTCCGGTGGTCACGCACACCGAGCAGAACGCGATGCTGGAGCTGGCGAAGCTGGCCCCGGCCGGCTCGATGGTGATGAACGACCCGTACGACGGCTCGCCCTGGATGTGGGCCCTGGCCGACGTGCACCCGGTGTTCGGGCACGCCCCGATCTTCCCCAACGACGCCGAGGCCATCGGCCCGCAGCGGCTGCACCTGTTCCAGAGCTTCAACCGCCTCGACACCGACCCCGCCGTCCAGGCCGCGGTGCGGGACCTGCACATCGAGTACGTCTTCCTGTCCGACGGCTCGATCACCGGCTCGACCGCCGGCCACTCGCCCGGCCTCACCGGCCTCGACCAGGTCAAGGGGCTCACGCTCGTGTACCGGAATTCCCAGGCCCAGGTCTACCGGGTCTCGTCCCAGATCGTGGACGGGTGAATCGGCCGGTCGGACGGGGAGTGCTGTCCCACACCGGAGCCCAAGTTAGTGTCGGTGTCATGCAGACCTGGTCCTCAGTCCCGGTACCCCGGGTCCCCGGCACGCCCCGGCCCCTGCGGCTGTTCGACACCTCGACCGCGCAGGTCCGGCCGACCGCCCCCGGCGAGACGGCGACCATCTACGTCTGCGGGATCACCCCGTACGACGCGACACACCTCGGCCACGCCGCCACGTACCTGGCCTTCGACCTGGTGCAGCGGCAGTGGCTGGACAACGGGCACCAGGTGCACTACGTGCAGAACGTGACCGACATCGACGACCCGCTGCTGGAGCGGGCGCAGCGCGACCAGGACGACTGGGTCGTGCTGGGCATGCGGGAGACGGCCCTGTTCCGCGAGGACATGGTGGCGCTGCGGGTGCTGCCGCCGCGGGAGTTCGTCGGCGCGGTGGAGGCCATCCCGGAGATCGTCGAGGTCATCGGCAAGCTGCTGGCCAGCGGCGCGGCCTACCGGGCCGACGACGCCGAGTATCCGGACGTCTACTTCGACCGCAACGCCTCCGGGCACTTCGGGTACGAGTCGAACTACGACGTCCCGACCATGCTGGGCTTCTTCGCCGAGCGCGGCGGCGACCCGGACCGGGTCGGCAAGCGGGACCCGCTGGACGCGCTGCTGTGGCGCATGGCCCGCCCCGGCGAGCCGTCGTGGGAGTCCGAGCTGGGCGCGGGCCGTCCGGGCTGGCACATCGAGTGCAGCGCCATCGCGCTGAACCGGCTGGGCGACGGTTTCGACGTCCAGGGCGGCGGCTCGGACCTGGTGTTCCCGCACCACGAGTTCAGCGCCGCGCACGCGGAGGCCCTCACCGGCAGGCACCCGTTCGCCCGGCACTACGCGCACGCCGGCATGATCGGGCTGGACGGCGAGAAGATGTCCAAGTCCCGCGGCAACCTCGTGTTCGTGTCCCGGCTGCGGGCCGACAACGTGGATCCGGGCGCGGTCCGGCTGGCCCTGTTCGCCGGGCACTACCGCCAGGACCGGGCCTGGACCGACGGCCTGCTGACCGAGGCCCAGGCCCGGCTGGCGCGCTGGCGTGAGGCCGTCGCCCTGGCATCGGCCCAGGACGCCACCGACACCGTGGCCCGGCTGCGGGATCATCTGTCCGACGACCTGGACACGCCGAAGGCCATTGCCGCCGTTGACGCCTGGGTCGCGCAGGCGCTGACCCACGGCGGCTCCGACGCCGAGGCGCCGGGCCTGATCCGCACGGCCGTGGATGCGTTGCTGGGTATCGAGCTCTGACCGCTCTGACGGGGGTGGCCGCACCGGCTGCCCCCGTCAGGCGTGCGACGGCGTGCCGCAGGCGGGTGGCGACCAGTGCGCGTAGTAGCCCTTGAACGCCATCTCCGCCGCGAAAGCGTCCACTTCGGACCGGTCGGCGGCAGGTCATCCGGCACGGTCACGCTACCGGGGTGTCATTGCGCATTCTTTCTCACATTTAGCCAAGGCTCGCCTAATTGTTTTCGGGTTGCGATCACGGGTATTCGCTGGCACGGTCGGATTCACCGAACCAACGCCATGAGGAGTGCTCATGACCGCCACCGCGATGCCCGCCGTCAGCGAATGCACCGTCACAGGGTGCTCGTACAACCACGACGGCTGCCACGCCTTCGCGATCACCGTCAGCGGCGAGAACGGCCACGCCGACTGCGCGACGTTCATTCCGCTGGCCCGCAAGGGCGGCCTGCCGATGGCGGTTGCCCAGGTCGGGGCCTGTTCACGCGGAGACTGCACGCACAACCGCGACCTGGAGTGCACCGCGCCGGGCGGCGTGCGGGTGGCGCCGGGCGAGGGCGGCAACGCGACGAACTGCATGACCTACGCCCGGGCGTAGCCGAGAGCAGCCCCGGCCGGAAACCGCATCAGCGGTTTCCGGCCGGTGGCGTGTCGGCTATTCGGACTTCGCGGTGAATACGGCGAAGCTGGGGCTGCGCAGCAGATCCGCCCAGAACTCCGCGCCGCGGTCGTCGGCCGGCAGGACCGTCGGCGCGCGGGTGATCTCGACGAGCCCGGCCCGGCGCAGCGCGCCGTCGAAGGCGCCGACGGGCCAGTAGAAGGAGTCGAAGGCGAACGCCGGCTCGTCCAGCACCCGCACGGACACCGGAGTCCGAATCGTCGCCGTGCCGGTGCGGATGACCTGGTAGCCGTAGCGGCCGTACGGTCCGGCCAGCACGGCGAAGTCGGCGTCCGGATTGGGCACGACCACCACCAGATGGCCGCCGGGCGCGAGGTTCGCCGCGAGGTTGGCGACCATGCGGTCCAGCGCGGCGGGATCGTCGGCGTAGCCGAGCAGCCACACCGCCGTCACGACGTCGAAGCGGCCCAGCACCGGCAGCGTGGCGGCGTCCTCCCTGCGGTACGAGATGCCGCGGGGTTCCTTGCGCTCCACGTAGTTCGCGTACGCCACCATCTCCTCCGACGAGTCGACGCCGATCACCCGCGACGCCCCGAGGTCGACGAACCGGCGTGGGTAGAAGCCGGTGCCGCAGGCGACGTCCAGCACCGACCGGCCGGCCAGCGGCGGCAGCGCGGCCAGGAAGGTCGCCTGCTCGGCCAGGCCGGTCGGGATGTGCTTGGCCCGCTCGTAGGTCTGGCCGAGCGCGTCGTACTGCTCATCGGATTCCGCCATGAGCAGCAACGTATCGCCCAACGCGCCACCCGTGCAGCCGATGTGGGGTCACGGCGTGGCGGGCACGCTTGGCCACCATGACGGACAGGCGACAGCGGCACGTCAACCAGGCCCTGATGCGCATCCCGCGCCGCGCCGAGAGCACCGACCGCTACACGCTGGCCACGACATACGTGGCGGCCGGCTCGTTCTCGGCGATGCTGAACTCCGAGGACCACCAGATCCTGTACGGGCGCAGGGGAACGGGCAAGACGCACGCGTTGCTGTACCTGAGCGACCTGGTGGAGCGGACCGGCGACGTGCCGGTGTACGTGGACCTGCGCACGATCGGCTCCGCCGGCGGCCTGTACGCCGACAGCACGCTGACGCCGTCGACGCGCGGCACGCACCTGCTCGTCGACACCATGGAGGCGATCCACGAGGAGCTGCTTTCCGTTGCCATGGAACGGGATATCGCCGATCCGGACGCCCTGCTGGCGGCGATGGACGCGCTCGTCGACGCCTCCACGGCGGTGGAGGTCGTCGGCGAGGTGGAGGCGGAAACCCGGTCGGGGGAGAAGGAAAGCGCCGGCGCGGCGGTCGAGCTGTTCGCCTCCATGAAGCCGGGCCTGCGGTTCTCCGCCGGGCAACGCCGGACCGTGCGGGCCGAGAGCCGGCTGCTGCGGACCGGTGTGGAGCGGCACCACGTGCTGTTCGGGCCGCTCGGCCGGGCGCTCCGGGCGGTGACAAAAGCCTTGCGCCCCAGTCGGTTGTGGCTGCTGCTGGACGAGTGGAGCAGCCTGCCGTTGGAGCTCCAGCCGCTGCTGGCCGACCTGCTGCGGCGCAGCGTGCTGCCGGTGCCGGGGGTCAGCGTCAAGATCGCGGCGATCGAGCGCCGGTCCCGGTTCTTCCTGCCCAGCGGCGGCGACTACCTGGGTATCGAGGTCGGCTCGGACGCCGCCTCGGCGGTCAGCCTGGACGACTTCATGATCTTCGACCACACCCAGAACCGGGCCCAGGAGTTCTTCGGCCAGCTGTTCTACAACCACGCCGGGCCGAAGCTGGCCACCATGGTCCGGGAGCCGCCGGTCGACGCCACCGCCTTCGTCGACGAGACGTTCCGGCGCGGGGCCTTCGGCGAGCTGGTCCGGGCGGCCGAGGGTGTGCCCCGCGACGCCATCAACATCGCCGCGCTGGCCGCCCAGCACGCCAACGCCGAGCCGATCGGCATCGCCGAGGTCCGCAACGCCGCCAAGGACTGGTTCCTGCGGGATAAACAGAACGCCCTCACCGTCAACGAGCCGGCCCGGCGGACGCTGCAACTGCTGGTCGACGAGATCGTCGGCGTCCGGCGGTCCCGGACGTTCGTGCTGGACCAGCTCGACTACGCCGCGTACGAGACCATCGACGAGCTCTACGACGCCCGCCTGCTGCACCTGCTCCGGCGCGGCATCGTCGACCCGCACCAGCCCGGCCGGCTCTACGACGGCTTCGCCATCGACTACGGCTGCTACGTCTCGCTGTTGCTGGTGGGGGACCAGACCTTCCGGGTGCGCGACCGCGGCAACTGGATCAGCTCCCCGAAGGGCGTGCCGCCGGACGGCTTCAGCCTGACCCGGGTCGTCGTCGACCTGCCGGGGCTGCTGGGCGAGCCTGGCCGGGGCCCAGGGCCGGGGTAAGGCGGTAGCAGCGGTGGCGGCGCAGTCCCCGAAACCCGGCGGGTCAGGCTGAGCGGAGGCGCCTCGTTTCGCAGACGTAGTACTGGAAGACGTGGTCGTCCTGGCGGGCCACGGTCTGCGTCACGGTCATGCCGGCTCCGACGAGGTCGATGGCGTCCACCAGGAGCGGGCTGTGGCCGAGCAGGACCATGGTGCCGCCGGGCTTCAGGCAGAAGGCCAGCCGGGGCAGGATCTGGCGGGCCTGGGCGGTGGAGACGACCTCGTTGTTGAGGAACCGCACGAACACGATGTCCACGCTCAGCGGCGGGACCGCCGGTTCCAGGGCGTCCCCGACGTGGACCCGCTCCAGGTGGGCGGCGGCGTAGTCCACCATCTCCTGGCTGAGGTCCTGGCCGACCGTGCGGATCCGCGCCGGGTTCAGGCTCGCGAAGTCGGCCAGGAAGCGGCCGGTGGAGCAGGCCGGGTCGTAGGCGACGACATCCGTGTCCAGGTCGGCGAAGCGCGGGCCGAACCGCTCCAGCGTGTACCGGCGGATGTGTTCCTCGCCGAGGTTGAGCAGGGCGGCCTCGTGGTCGTTGACCTCCCAGGCCTCGGCGACGACTTCCTGACCCGGCTCGCGGTGCCGGGCGAAGGGGTGGGTCAGCTCGGTTTCCGGCGTGATGGCGTCGAAGGCGGCCCGGCGGCCGGCCTCGTCCAACGGCCGGAAGCTGACCCGGACGTCGGCGTCGGAGGTGCGCACCGAGGTCAGCGGGCCGAGCACGTTGTGCCAGTGGACGCGGCTGCAGAACAGGCCGGGCAGGCCGTGCTCGACGACGAGGTCGGAGATCGTCTTGGAGCCGACGTGCCAGACGTCGCCGAGGCGGAACAGGAACAGCCGCTCGGGGAAGTTGTGGTGCTCCTCGCGGATGACGTGCTCGCCGGCCCGCGCCCAGTGCGAGAAGTCGCCGGCCCGCATCGCCGCCCGGGCGTCGATCTCGTCCCGGACGAGCGTCGGGTCGAGGGGCCGTCGCCGGATCTGGTCGCTGTCCACGCGGCCACGATACGGCCGGCCGCGGTCAGGCTCTGCCGTAGGCCCTGACCAGGGTGGCGACGAAGGCGGCGTACTTGTCGGCGATCGCGGGGGCGGTGATGCGCAACTGGTTCTCGGCGTTGGCCTCGGCGTTGGCGCTGAAGTTGTACGAGCCGGTGGCCACGGTGTCGTCGCAGACCAACACCTTGAGGTGCATGAAGTCGTGCACGCCGGTCGGGGTGTAGGGCGTGGACTTCTTGCCGACGAGACGAGCCGACACCGTGGTCCAGTCGGCCAGCGCCTGCGCCGATGCCGCCGACCTGCTCCTGGCCCAGGCGCGGGCGATGGGCCCCATCTGCCCGGCGTCGAACATGCCGCTCAGGCCGACGCCGGCGTCGACCGCCCTGGCCAGGGCGGACAGCAGGGCGTGCGAGGTGACCACCATCGAGGCGATCACGAGTCGGTTGCGAACGCCGCTCACCATCGCCACCAGGTCGGAGTCCATCGCCGGGCCCTCGCCGGGCGCGAACGACCAGGAGACGGCCGCCGAGCCGACGGTGATCGTGCCGCGGTCGCCGAGGCCGGTGCGCCGGATGTCGCCGGACTCCCACAACTGCTCGAAATCCCGCTCGAAGGCGGCGCCCAGCGCGGTGGAGTCGATCCGCACGACATTGTTCTCCTGACGGGTCCAGGCGTCGTCGGTGAAGTTCGTCGAACCGGTCCACACCCGCCGGCCGTCCACGACGACGTACTTGTCGTGCATCAGCTGTCCGGACGGAGTGGTGACGGGTCTCAGCCCGACCTTGCTCTCGCCGAGCCTGGAATGAAGCCATTGGGCCGTGCCGGGCGGCGCCGGGTCGGCGCCGAGCTTCGCGAAACCGGTAGCGGGTTTGCTTGCGTCATAGGCGATTCGCACGTCGACGCCGTTGGCGGCGGCCTCGGTCAGCGCCGCCACGACCGGCTCGGCCAGTTCGTCGCCGAGGCGGAAGTCGTAGACGGCCAGGTGCGCGCTGGTGCGGGCGGCCCCGACGAAGGCGGCCAGCCGGGCGGCGATCCGGGCCGGCTGGGCGATCCGGCCGCCATGGGTGATGTCACGCAAAAGGGTGATCTCGGTCATGAGGTCCATGACAGTCCGCGCGTGGTTCGGTCCGGGACCGCCGGACGGATGCCACCCTTCACTCGGCCGCCGTGCGGGGTTCTCCCGTGGGTGTCACCGGCGCCACGCTCGTGGCGATTCTGCTCGCCGCTGAGCCGCCCGCACGGGCGGGCGCGCCGTGGCCCGGACATCGGGAAATGGCCCCCGACCTGGGGATAGGCGCGCGCCTGGACAGCCATGGAGAACTCGTGGAGATGACGTTGATAGACCTTGGGCATGGTTGGAGCCGGATCGAGAGGAGAGCGCTTCCATCAAGTCCGGATCAAGAACGTGAACGAACGTGCAGCGCTGGTCGGATTCGCGGGCAGGATCGCGGGCCGGTCGCGCCACGGCCGCCGTCGAGCCCATAGGAACTGGCGGTGCGTGCCGAAGTGTGGCGCGGCGCCCGGCCTCCGTCCACTATGGACCTGCTGCGCAGTCGAGGAGGGCCGGCCGTGGGTGCACAACGGTTACCGCACGCCCGGGTGACGTGCGAACCACTCGCACGAGTGTGAAGCAGGTCACAAGGGCGAACCGGTTTTGTCGCTCGGCCGTGTGGGATGCATGCGAAGTCGAAGAGCGGAAAAACTACGTAACGGAAACGGTACGACATTGTTGTGAAGTTCTTTCGACGCGCGTTTTCGCTGCGGTGAAGAACCGTTCGAAAGTTTCGTCCCGCCTTCGGCTTTGTGCTACCCGGTAAGGGAGACCTGTGGATCGGTCACTACTGTGACGGTCACCGTGCAGGGAAGTTAGGGCACTCATCGGTTGCCGTAGGTGCCAGTAGTACAACAGTGCCCTAAAGCCTCACATAGCATTTGACGAGCTTGCCGCCGCTAGCCCTGGAGCCAGACTGATGAGCATCGTGATCGTCAAACGATCGCAGCGCGTCGCCGGTCCCGCCCTGCCGACCGGAGAGGTGGAGCTGGCCGAGCCCCCCGTGCTCGGCGAGCCGGCCAGCCTCGACTTCGGCTCGGCCATGGTGTACCTGCCGATGGGCCTGGGCAGCGCGGCGATGGTGATGATGTTCTCGATCGCCGGCAGCTCCCCGACCGTGTACATGATGTCCGGGATGATGGGCGTCTCCATGGTCAGCATGAGCGTCACGCAGTTGGGGCGCCAGGGTATGGAGCGCAAGCGCAAGATGCGCGCCGAGCGCCGCGACTACCTCCGCTATCTCGCGCAGCTGCGGGGCCAGGCCCGCGCCGCCGCCGACGACCAGCGTGCCGCCTCCCGCTGGGACAATCCCGAGCCTTCCTCGCTTTGGTCGCTGGTGTCCGGCCCGCGCCTCTGGGAGCGTCGCGCCAGCCACGAGGACTTCGGCCGGGTCCGCATCGGCCTGGGCGCGCAGCGGGCCGCCCTGGAGTTCGTGCCGCCGCGCACTCGCCCGATCGAGGACCTCGAACCGCTGACGGCGATCGCGCTGCGTCGTTTCATCCGCGCCTACCGCACGGTGTCCGAACTGCCCATCGCGGTCGGCCTGCGCAGCTTCACCAGCGTCGAGTTCGCCGGCGAGGCCGGCCCGGTGCTCGCGCTCGTCCGCGCCATGCTGTGCCAGCTGGCCGTCATGCACTCCCCGGACGACCTACGCGTCTCGATCCTCACCGACGAGCCCGGCCGCGCCGAGTGGGACTGGTGCAAGTGGCTGCCGCACATCTCCCACGCGACCGCTCGTGACGAGGCCGGCCCGGTGCGCGTGGTGTCCGGCGACCACGACACCCTGATGGACCTGCTCGGCGCATCGGTCACCGACCGGCCCGACTTCGACCGCACGGTGCCGCCCGGCCCCAACGAGCCGTTCCACGTCGTGGTGGCGCACCGGGTGCACATCCCGGAGCACTCCCGACTGCTCGACACCGGCCTGCGCAACGTGGTGCTGCTCGACGTCACCGGCGGCATGCACGGCGGCCCGGACGTGCTGCGCCTGACCGTGGCCGGCGAGCAGGTCGAGTTCCCGGCCGGCGACTCCACCGGCAAGGCCGACGCGGACCAGATGAGCGTGGCCGGCGCGGAGAACGTGGCCCGGCTGCTGGCCCCGATGCGCACCAGCGGCACCGTCGACCTGATCGACGAGCCGCTGGAGAGCAACTTCGACCTGACCACGCTGCTGGGCATCCGCGACGCCCGCGGCTTCGACGTGCAGCAGCAGTGGCGGCCCCGCCGCAACCAGCGGGCCCGGCTGGTGGTGCCGGTCGGCGTCACCGAGAACGGCGAGGTCGTCGAGCTCGACATCAAGGAGTCGGCGCAGGGCGGCATGGGCCCGCACGGCGTGCTCATCGGCGCCACCGGCTCCGGCAAGTCGGAGTTCCTGCGCACGCTGGTGATCGGCCTCGCGGCCACGCACTCCTCGGAAGTGCTGAACATGGTGCTCGTCGACTTCAAGGGCGGCGCCACCTTCATGGGCATGGACAAGATGCCGCACACCTCGGCGGTGATCACCAACCTGCAGGACGAGCTGCCCCTGGTCGACCGCATGCAGGACTCGCTGCAGGGCGAGATGAACCGCCGCCAGGAGTTCCTCCGCCAGCACGGCTACTCGTCGCTGTACGACTACGAGAAGGCCCGCGCCGGCGGCGCGCAGCTGGCCCCGTTCCCGGTGCTGTTCGTGGTCGTCGACGAGTTCTCCGAGCTGCTGTCGTCCAAGCCGGAGTTCATGGACCTGTTCGTCCAGATCGGACGGCTGGGCCGGTCGCTCGGCGTGCACCTGCTGCTGGCCTCGCAGCGCCTGGACGAGGGCCGCATCCACCGCGTCGAGGGCCACCTGTCCTACCGGATCGCGCTGCGCACCTTCTCCGCCATGGAGTCCCGCAGCGTCATCGGCGTGGCCAGCGCCTACGAGCTGCCGTCCGCGCCCGGCCACGGCTTCCTCAAGATCGACACCACCAACCTGGTGCGGTTCAAGGCGGCCTACGTGTCCGGCCCGTGCCCGGACGCCCCGGACAGCTCGCCGGCCGCGCAGTCCAAGGTGGTCGGCGAGGTCGCGCCGTTCGGGCTGATGCCCGGCCGGATCCGCCGTCCCGAGGACGACGCGCCGGCCAGGACCACCGAGGAGGTCCAGCTGGAGTCGGCCGGCGACGGCGAGGACAGCTTGATGGACGTCCTGATCGACCGCCTCGTCGACCAGGGCCCGCCGGCCCGCCAGGTGTGGCTGCCGCCGCTGTCCGAGTCGCCGAGCCTGGACCAGCTGCTGCCCGGCATCGTGCCGGACCCGGTGCGCGGCATGGCCGCGCTGGACCACCCGGCCACCCGGTCGCTGCGGGTGCCGCTGGGCATCGTCGACCGCCCGTACGAGCAGCTGCGCGAGCTGCTGGTGGCCGACCTGGCCGGCGCCAACGGCCACATCGGACTGGTCGGCGCGCCGCAGTCGGGCAAGTCCACGCTGCTGCGGACGCTGGTGCTGTCGCTGGCCCTCACCCACACCGCCGAGGAAGTCCAGTTCTACTGCCTCGACCTGGCCGGCGGCGGCCTGGTCTCGACGGCGGGCCTGCCGCACGTCGGCTCCATCGCCACCCGGCTGGAGCGCGACCGCGTGCTGCGCACCATCGAGGAACTGGCGCAGCTGCTGGAGCGCCGCGAGCAGATCTTCACCGAGATGGGCATCGACTCGATGGTCGCCTACCGGCAGGGCCGGACCACCGGCAAGATCAGCGACCCCAACGGCGACGTGTTCCTGATCATCGACGGCTGGGGCACGATCCGGTCCGACTTCCAGGACCTGGAGCCGCGCATCACCGAGCTGGCCGCCCGCGGCCTGGCCTTCGGCCTGCACGTGGTGATCGCCACCAACCGCTGGTCGGAGATCCGGCCGGCCATGCGCGACGTGCTGGGCACCAAGCTGGAGCTGCGGCTGGGCGACCCGATGGAGTCCGAGCTGGGCGCCCGGGTGGCGGCCCGGGTGCCCGAGCAGGCCGGCCGCGGCCTGACCAGCGCCAAGTTCCACTTCCTGGCCGGCCTGCCGCGCATCGACAGCTCGTCGGCCACCGACGACCTGACCACCGCCACCAAGGCGGCCGTCGAGGAGATCGCCACCTTCTGGGCCGGCCAGGCCGCGCCCGAGGTCCGGCTGCTGCCCAACAAGCTGCCGATCGCCGACCTGCCGGCGCCGGAGCCCCAGTTCGCCCGGTTCTGCATCGGCCTTGACGAGCAGCGCCTGGCGCCGATGTGGCACGACTTCGACATGACGCCGCACCTGTCGGTGTTCGGCGACACCGAGACCGGCAAGACCAACATGCTGCGGCTGATCGCCCGCAACGTGATCGCCCGCTACAGCCCGACCGAGGCGCGCATCCTGCTGGCTGACACCCGGCGGGAGCTGCACGAGGAGGTGCCGGAGGCGTACCGGATCGGCTACGCCGTCGATCCGGACGCGCTGTCCGACCTGATCGGGAACGCCGGCGTGTCGATGACCCGCCGGATGCCCGGTCCGGAGATCACCCCGGACCGGCTGCCCAAGCGGGACTGGTGGACCGGGCCGCAGCTGTTCGTGCTGATCGACGACTACGACCTCTTCGTCAGCGGCGGCGGCATGGCGTCCCCGATGCAGCCGCTGATCCCGCTGCTGGCCCACGGCGCCAGCATCGGGCTGCACGTGGTCATCGCCCGCAGCACCTCCGGCGCGATGCGGGCGATGATGGACCCGCTGCTGCGCCGCATGTGGGAGCTGGGCAACCCGGGAGTGCTGCTCAGTTATCCCAAGGAAGAGGGCAAGTTCCTCGGCGAGGCCAAGCCGCGGCAGCTGCCGCCGGGCCGGGCCCAGCTGGTCACCCGGCGTGACGTGCGTCTCCTGCAGACCGGGATGGCGTGATGCCGAAACCCCGTCACGACACCGAACCGAGCTTGTCTCACCACTACGGATCCACGACAGGAGCGACGTCAGCATGAGGCCAACGGACGCGATCGGCGCCGACGCGTCGTTCCCGGCCATGCCCCACGGGCAGATGGTGGCCGTGTCGGACTCCTCGATCGACCAGATTCCCCTGGGCACGGGCGGATCCGGCCCCGCGGACCTGTGCCGGATCACCGTGCACGGCCCGGACGGCCGGGCCGACCTGGCGATCCCCAGCGCCGCCACGTTCGGGCTGCTGGTGCCGGTGCTGGCACGGCACGTCAACCGCGGCCAGGACACCGGCCGGGACTGGGTGCTCCAGCGCCTCGGCGAGCGGCCGCTGGACCTGGACGCCACCCCGGAGCAGGCCGAGCTGCACGACGGTGACGTGCTCTACCTGCGCGCCGCCGAGGCCCCGATCCCGGAGCTGACCTACGACGACCTCGCGGACGGCGTCGGCGACGCCATCGCCGCCCGGCCGGACCGCTGGCGGCCGGAGTCGACCCGCCGCACGATGATCGGCCTGGCCGTGCTGGCGGCGTCCGCGCTGGGCGTGGCCACGCTGGTGGCCGGCGGCCCGGGCGGGCTGCTCGCGCTGTACTGCGGAGTGATCGTGCTGGCGCTCGGCGGCGGCACGGTCGCCATCCACGCCGTCTCCGACGACAAGGTGCTGTCCTATGTGGGCGGCATCGCCGCCTGCGCGTTCGCCGCGGCCGCCGGCCTGATCGGCGAGCAGGACGTCGCGAGCCTCTTCGCCCCGCAGCCGTCCGGGGTGCTGCTGTCGGGGATATGCGTGGTGCTGGTCGCCGGCGCGCTCGCCGCCGCGACCCGGGGCGGGGTCGCCATCTACGGCACCGCCGGCCTGCTCGGCATCTGCGCGATCCTCGGCTCGGTGCTGCGGACCGGCACCTCGGCCGACACCCCCGGCGCGGTCAGCATCGTCGCGGTGACGCTGTTCCTGTTCGCCACGCTCGGGGCCCGCGTCTCCGCCCGGCTGGCCCGCCTGCGGGTGCCGACCCTCCCGCGCACCACCGACGAGCTCCAGCAGGACATCGACCCCGCGCCGGCGTCGTTGATCGCCGGCCGGTCCGCGCTGGCGGACGGCTACCTCACCGCCGTGATCGTCGCGTCGTCCGTGCTGTCGCTGGTGGACAGCGTCGTGCTGATCGGCGTGGACGGCTGGATCAGCGTGGTGCTGCCGCTGGTGTTCGGGCTGGCCTGCCTGCTGCGGGCCAAGTCCCTGCTGTCGGTGTGGCAGCGCGGTGCGACCGTCTGGGCCGGCGCCCTGATCATCACCGCGGTCGTCATCGCGTACGCCTTCTCGCTGGCCCCGGTGGGGCGCATCGGACTTCTGGTCGGCGTGCTGCTGGTCGTGGCGATGCTGGTGATCGGCGCCTGGCGGCTGCCGCAGACCCGGCTGCTGCCGATCTGGGGCCAGGTCGCGGACATCGCCGAGCTGTGGACCGCCATCGCGCTGGTGCCGCTGCTGCTGGTCGTGCTGGACACGTACGCCTTCTTCCGGGCACTGGCGGGCTGAGGCATGCAGAGTCGACGCGACCACGTCCAGGCGTACCAGTTCGTCACCTCCCGGCTGGCCAGCGCCCTGACCACCGGCGACCCCGGCCGCGGCGAACCGCCGTTGCGCCGCTCCTCGCTGGGCCTGATGTGGGGCGTGCTGGTGGCCGTGCTGCTGTGCGGCGGGTTCGCCATCTACGGCCTGATCAACCCCGGCGGCAACCTCGACTACAAGAAGCCCGGCGCGATCGTGGTGGAGAAGGAGACCGGCAACCGGTACCTCTACATCAACGGCACGCTCTACCCCACCCTGAACACCGCGTCGGCGATGCTGTTCTTCGCCGGCACCAACGTCAGCGGCACGTTCACGCCGGTCTCCCGCAACTCGCTGGTCGGCGTGCCGCACGGCCGCTCGGTCGGCATCCCCGGCGCGCCGGACTCGGTGCCGCGCGCCCAGGACATGCTGCCGCCGCAGTGGTCGCTGTGCGCCGCCCCGGGCGCGGACGAGCCGTCCATGCGCGTCGACGTGGACCCGAACACCGCGGCCACCCCGATGCCGGCCGACGCCAAGTTCCTCGTGCAGGGCCAGGACCACATCAACTATGTGGTGTGGCGCAACACGATCTACCCGATCGGCTCGCACAACGCGTTGGTGGCGCTGGGTTTCGGCGACACCGCGCCGACGCTGGTGCCGACCGTGTGGATCCACCAGCTGCACCAGGGCCAGACCCTGGACGTGCCGGTGGTCGAGGGCGCCGGCCAGGCCGGCCCCTCGGTCGACGGCCAGGCCACGAAGATCGGCGACCTGGTGGACACCAGCGTCGGCGGCGAGAAGCAGACCTACGTGCTGCGCAAGGACGGCGTGGCCCCGGTCAACGACACCGCGCTGGCGCTGCTGCTGGCCAAGCCCGGCGCGCACCAGCCGCGCGACATCACCACCGCCGGCCTGGCCGAGCTGCCCGAGTCCAAGGACAACTCGACGCTGCAGGGCATGCCGAACATGGTGACGTCCAAGACGTACGCGGCGGACAACGCGGCGGTGTGCGTGCGCCAGAAGTCCAGCGGCGACGCGGTGAGCACCGGGTTCCTCGTCACCGAGCAGCTGGCGGTGTCCGCGGGCCGGATCACCATGAACGTGCCGGCCGGCCGCGGCCTGATCGCGGTGGCCGAGCCGGCCCCGCAGCAGTCGGACAAGCGTGTGTACTACCTGATCACCGATCTCGGCGAGAAGTTCCGGGTCGCCCAGCAGGCCTTCGGCCCGCTCCAGATCGGTGGCACCGCGGTCGGCATGCCCAAGGAGGTGCTCGACGCGATGCCGTCCGGGCCCGACCTGGTGATGGGCCCGGCCGTGTTGGCGGCGAACACCCGAGGAGGGCAGTGACATGGCGCTGGGCACGAGGCTGCGCACCTGGGCGGTCAGCACGCCGGATTCCGTGACGATGCCGCAGGTCGCGTGCGTCGACGCGGGACACGCGATGCTGCTGCACATCGAGGGTCACCTCAACCCTCGCGCGCTGGCCTTCGCCCGCACGATCGCGGCCGACCCCCAGCACACCGTCGTCGTGGCGGACGTGCCGCCGGACGGCCCGATCGAGCTGTGGCACGCCGTCGCCGCGCTGCTCGGCCGTCGCCGTGGCGGCTACCGGCTGGTGCTGGGCAAGCATTCCCGCGACGCCGCCGTGATGACCGCCCAGTGGCTGGCGGAACGGCTCAACTGCCCGGTTCTCGTGCCCGACGGCGACGTCGTGATGGCCCCCGGCGGCGCGCTGTTCAGCTCGGCGCTGCAAGGCGTCGGCTGGGTGCGGTTCCGTCGCGGCCGCGCGCCGCAGCACGACTCGCGCCGCTTCCCGGTCCCGGACTGGACCTACCCGGGCACCGAGCAGGTGTGGCAGCCCGGCCCGATCAGCGTGGTCGAGCCGCTGCCGGCCGGCGTGTGGATCCGGCCGCTGGAGTCTGCCGACGACCAGCGGGCGCTGCTGATCTCCGGCCTGGTGCCCAACCGCGACGAGCTGATCGTCGTGCTCGGGTCGCCGAACTCGCGGCCGGTGCCGATGGCCGAGATCGCCCGGTTCTGCCACTCCGTGCCGCCCGAGCACCGCGCCAAGGTCCGCTTCCTCCAGTACGGCCCGGTCGAGGTGCTGCGCGCCTCCGTCGGGCAGGCGCTGGCCGACCAGCTCGGCGCGCCCGTCACCTTCTACGCCGGCATGCCGTCCGTCGAGGGCACGCTGCACGTCGTGTCGCCGGAGGGCAACCTCGGCTGGCGCTCCTTCGCCCGGGAGCTGCGGTACCTGCCGCGGGCCGCGGCCGCCGGCCGGATCCTGCCGCCGCAGCTGGTCGCCCACGACAACCCGATGCCCGGCGCCGCCGAGCTGTCGCCCGGGGTCTACTGGTACGCCAGCGACGCCGTCGTCGAGGTCGTCCAGAGTGGACTGTGGCTGCGGCCGCCGGTCGCTCCGGTGAACGCCGACCACGTGCGGACAGCGCCCATCGACTCCCGGTTCGCCGCCGTCGTGTTCGACACCTCCTCGCGGCACCTCACCGACCGGATGCAGGCGCTGGCCGACGAGATCCTGGCCACCATGGATCCGGCCATGCGCCGGATGTTCCGCGCGCTGCCGGCCGCCGTGCTCGTCGCCAACAGCCACCACGTGCCGGTGCTGCCGGCCCGGGGCATGGTTGTCGAATCCGTGCCGGGCCGGTGGAGCTCGGAGTCCGTGCAGCTGCCGGCCGACCACGGCGTCGAGCTGATGGCCCCGCGCCTGTCGCTGCCGGCCCTGCCGTCCGGTCCGGTGGACGCCCCGACCGAGGCGACCGAGGTCGTGTCGGCGGACATGATCGTGGACGCCGACGTCGTCGAGGGCGACGAGCTGGACTCCCCGACGATCTCCGCGCCGTACACGGCGGCGGCGCCGGCCGAGCCGGTCGCTTCGGAGCCCGTGCGGCCGGCGATTCGCCTTGCCGGCGAGGACATCGTGCTGGAGTCGGCGGTCATCGGCCTCGCCGGCGGCATGGTCGACGACGAGCCCGTCGTCGCGCCGGCCGCGGTGATCGAGGCGCCCGCTCCGGTCGCCGGTCCCGTCGCCGCCGCCGTCGCGGAGCCGCCCGCCTCGATCGCCGAGCCGGTGGCCCCCGTCGCCGAACCGCCCGTCGCCGAACCGCCCGCCGCCATGCCGGTGGCCGGTCCGGCCGTGGCCGTCGAGCCGCCCGCCGTGGTCGAACCGGTCGCCGCCGCCGCCGCTGCCGTGGCCGCTGCGGCCGCGCCGCCCGCCGCCGCTGCCGTCGCCGAGCCGCCGGTCGTCGACGACGTCGCCCCGAAGCCGATCGTCACCGCCGCGGTGGACGCGCCTCCGGCGGCGATGCCGACGGGCCTGAGGCTGGAGTCCTCGGTGCCGGACTTCGGCATCGACTTCGCCGCCATCGCGGTCCCGGCGCCGGCCCCCAAGACCGAAGCACCGAAGACCGGGGCGCCGAAGGTCGAGTCCGTTCCGCAGCCCGACGCGGCCGCGATCCTGGAGCCCGAGCCGCTGCCGGAGCCGACGCCCGCCGTGGCGCCGGAGCCCCAGCCGGTCGCCGTCGCGGAGCCGGAGGTCGTCGCCGTCCGTGCCGTCGCGGTGCAGCCGGTGCCGGTGCCGGGGGCGTGCGCGGTGCCGCCATCCCGTGGCCTGACCGAAGAGCGGGCCTGGTTGCGCAAGACCCTGAACTCCCAGTACGACGTGGCCGCCAGCACGGTGTCCCGGATGCTGTCGCAGGTGCCGGGCCTGCGCGTCGGCATGCAGGCCGACGAGGTGCTGGCCGACCTGGTCGGCGTCCGCGTCTACCTGACCGGCGACAGCGCCGGCCTGGACGAGGCGGTCCGCTCGGCCGCTCCCGGCCCGCACGTGCCGCTGGCCCGGGTCGTCACCTCCGGCCTGAAGCGCCTGCCGTCCTACCGCGGCGCGACCCAGCTGTGGGCCGCGGCCGGCGAGTCCGAGCTGGACTGGTACCGCAATCGCCTGCTGGTCAGCGAATGGGCCTTCCTGACCGCCACCACGGCCGGCCGGCCGGGGACGGCCGGCGAGGTGGAGTTCCGCGTGTGGTCGATGACCGCCCGCCGCACCCAGCTGATCGACCCGTCCGTCGCCGACCAGGTGCTGTTCGTGCCAGGCACCAACTTCAAGGTGCTGGAAGTCCGGGACGAGCCCAACCCGGTGGTGCTGCTGCGCGAGCTGTCCACCGCCGAGATCGGCGAGGACGGCCAGGTCAACACCGGCCGCAGCATGTTCGACGACCTGGCGCTCGGCGGCCTCGACCAGGCCGCGCAGGCGTGGGCCCAGGTCGCCGGGGCCCAGGTCGCAGGTCCCTCCGGGGCGCGGCCGACGGCCAGCGCCCCGCCCGGACTGCTTTCCACCGCCATGGAGAGGACGAGCGCATGACCCGGCAGGTTCTCGAGGTGCCGGGCGCCTTCCGCACCATCGCGGAGGCGCTGGCCAAGGCCACCGACGGCTCGGTGATCAACGTCGCCGCCGGCCGGTACGACGAGTCGCTGGCCATCACCGGCGTGGTGACCATCAGCGCCCAGGACGGCCCCGGCACGGTTCGCCTGCACGCCACCAAGGGCAGCACACTGGTGGTCGCCGGCGGCGCGGTGCAGCTGTCCGGTCTGGACATCACCGGCGACGACGCCGAGCTGCCGGTGCTGGACGTCCGGCACGGCGAGGCGGCGCTGGACAACTGCCGCGTCGGCGGCGCGGCCTGGACGGCCGTGCTGGCCCGGCAGACCGGCGTGCTGGCGATGCGGCAGTGCCGGGTGCAGAACCCGACCGGCGCCGGCGTCGTGGTCACCTCGGTGGGCAACAGCTCCGTCGAGGAGACGGTGATCGCCGAGGTCGGCTCGTCGGCGATGGTCGTGGCCGAGGGCGGCCGGGTGCAGGTGCGCGGCTGCGTCTTCGACCACGTCAAGGGCAACGGCCTGTGCGTCAACGGTTCCGGGGTCGGCCAGATCGTCGACACGAAGATCGTCGGCAGCGGCAAGCCGGCGGTGGTGATCGAGCAGGACGGCCGGGCCGAGCTGACCCGGGTCAGCATCACCGAGAGCGCCAGTCTGGACGCCTACCTGACCGGCGCGGGCACGGTCACCATGACCGACTGCACGTTCAGCGGCTCGGGTGGCCAGGCCGTGCACATCGCCAACGGCGCGAAGCCGACGCTGACGGGCTGCACCTTCACCGGCGCCGCGCGCCAGGGCGTGCACGTGACCGGCGGCGCCTCGCCGGTGATCGAGAACTGCACCATCAGCGAGAGCCCGATCGGCCTGCTGGTCGACGCCTCCGCCGACCCGTCGATCAGGATGCTGACCGTCACCGGGGCCGACCAGTCGGCGGTGTTGGTCAGCGGCGGCGGAAAGGCGCGTATCGACGGGCTTTCCGTGGACGGGGGAGTGCGGGTCGTCGACTCCGGCATCGACCTGCGCCGCGCCGTCATCGAGCTGGCCGGCGGAGTCGGTGTCGCGCTGGAGGGTTCGTCCACCGGCCGGGTCGACGAGCTGCGGGTGCGCACCACCGCCGGCGCGGGCCTGCTGCTGACCGGCCAGGCGCGGGCGACCGTGAGCTCGGCGGCGGCGCTGGGCTGCCCGATCGAGATCGGCTCCGGCAGCGTGCTGACGCTGGAGGCCAGCGAGGTCACCGAGGTTCGCGGCGCCGGCATCGTCGTCGCCGACGGCGGCACGCTGCGCGCCACCCGCTGCCGCGTGCACCACAACTCCGGGCCGGGCATCGACGTCCAGGGCAGCGGAGTGTCCGAACTGGACTCCTGCGAGATCTTCGACAACGAGGGCAGCGCCCCGCCGGCCCCGTCCACGCCGCCGACCGCCCCCGCGGCTCCCGCGCCGGCCCCGGCCGTGAGCGCCCAGCCGGCCGCGCCGGCCGCTCCCACCGCGGCCGCGGCGGCCGCCGCCGACCAGGGCGAGGAGCAGGCCGGGCACCGCGGCGAGGGTCCGCTGGCCGACCTGCACAGCCTCGTCGGCCTCGACTCGGTGAAGGCCGAGGTCACCGGTCTGATCAACCTGAACCGGATGGCCCAGCGGCGGGAGCAGATGGGCCTGCCGATGCCGGCGCTGAGCCGGCACCTGGTCTTCGCCGGCCCGCCCGGCACCGGTAAGACGACGGTCGCCCGCCTCTACGGCTCGGTGCTGGCCGAACTGGGGATTCTCCGCCAGGGCCACATGATCGAGGTCGCGCGGCAGGACCTGGTCGCGCAGTACATCGGCGCCACCGCCATCAAGACCACCGAGGTGTTCGAGAAGGCGCTCGGCGGCGTGCTGTTCATCGACGAGGCGTACACCCTGACCAGCCAGTCCGGCGGCTCCGGCCCGGACTTCGGCCAGGAAGCCGTGGACACCGTCATGAAGCTGATGGAGGACCACCGCACCGACATCGTGGTGATCGTCGCCGGCTACACCGACCAGATGGCGCAGTTCCTCGCCTCCAACCCCGGTATGGCCTCCCGGTTCACCAAGACCGTGGAGTTCCCCAACTACACGGTGGACGAGCTCGTCACCATCGTGCGGGGCATGGCGGCCAAGCACTACTACGAGCTCGACGACGACGTGCTGAACGCGCTGCACCGGTACTTCGACAAGACGCCGAAGGGCAAGACCTTCGGCAACGGCCGGGTCGCCCGGCAGCTGTTCGAGTCGATGATCTCCACCCAGGCCTCCCGGCTGGCGATCTCCGGCGGCGCGGACAACGAGCTGAGCCGGTTCGCCACCACCGACGTGCCGATGGCCGAGGGCGACGACGGCACCGACACGCCCGAGGACAACCTGCCGCCCGGCCCGAGCGCCCGCCGACTGTCCACAATGGTCGGTCAGCAGGCCGTGAAGGACGCGTTGCTGGCCCGGTTGACCGGACTGCTGGCCCTGCACCGGCGGCGGCAGCCGCTGGGCGGGCTGGCCAACATGGTGTTCGACGGCCCGGTCGGCAGCGGCCGGCGCACCATGGCCCGGCTGTTCACCCGCTCGCTGGCCGAGCTGGGGCTGATCGCCGCCGGCGCGGTCGTCGAGCTGCCGCTGTCCGGCCTGCCGTGCAAGTTCGACGGCCAGGCCGAGATCCGGGTGCGGGCCGCGGTCGAGGCGGCCGCCGGCGGCGCGCTGCTCGTCGACATCGACCCGCAGTTCCTGCAGCGGTCGGACGCCGAGAAGGGCCGCGTCGTCAACGCGGTGCGCGAGGTGCTCGCGGCGGCCCCGGCGGAGACCGTGCTGTTGCTCGTGGGGCAGCAGCAACTCATCGGCGCGCTGCTCGGCCGGACCGACCTGGCCGGTCGGTTCGCCGAGCACCTGCGCTTCACCGACTACCCGCCGGCCGAGAGGGCCGAACTCGTCGTCCGCTGGTGGACCGAGAACGGTTGGCAGGCGGGGGAAGGCGTCGCCGCGATGCTGACGGCCGGGCTTCCGGCCGGCGGTGTCCGGGACGCGCACCAGCTCGCCGCGGCAATCGCGGCGGGCACCACCTCAAGGACGGTCACCACGGCCGACCTCGACGGTGTCAAGCCGTCGGTCGAGGAGCGAAAGGCGGTGCCCGTGCCGGCGTGAGCCGGACCGGACACCGAAACAAACCCAACGTGGTGACCTAGCGCACCACCAGCTGTGAGGAGCGAAGCCACATGGCGTCGTCGATTTCCAAGATTGATCTTGCTGGTCTCTCCGGGACCGCGCAGAGCCAGCAGGAGGCCGTCGACTCGGTGCAGAGCGACCTGCAGCGCGTCATCAGCGAGTGCGACTCGCTCGCCGCCGCGTGGACCGGCGACGCGGCCTCGCTGTTCCAGGACGCGATGAGCAACTTCCAGGAAGGCGCCAACAAGGTGCTGTCCACCCTGCGCGAGATGCAGGAGAAGATGGTCAGCACGCACAGCAACTTCAGCGGCACCCACGAGAACATCAACGTGGTGGCGCGCGGCACGACCAGCTCCATGGGCGGCCTGCAGGGTCTGTGACCCTCCTTCCCCTGACCTGAACGAACCGAGAAGAGAGAAGACGATGGCCGACTACTCCATGCAGCTGGACACGACCCCGCAGATCGGCGAGGCGCTCCAGGGCATCGCCAACGAGCTGACCCAGGTCGGCGAGGCGCTGGTCAGCGCGATCAACTCGCGGCTGGCCGACACCGACGGCGCCACCAAGGAACAGTTCATGCTGGTGCAGCAGCACTACAACCAGGCGCACGAGGAAATGACCCAGAAGCTGCAGCGGGCCCAGCACGACCTGATGCAGATCCACGAGCTGATCACGCACGGCGAGAAGGTCGGCACGCAGACCTGGTCCTGACCCCTGGAGGTCGACAATGGGTGGCTACGGAGATTTCGTCAGCGGCAAGGGCGATTCGTCCTCGTCGTCGAAGCCGGGTCTGACCAACTGGGACCCGAACAACACGCCGCCGCCGGTCACCGGCGGGGGCCCGACCAACCCTGACGGTTCGCCGTCGCTGACGCCGCCGAACGTGCCCGGCAAGGGCCACGGCGGCAGCGGCACCACGACGGTGAGCACGCCGTCGATGAAGATCTTCGCCGACAACATCGGTCAGCTCATCGACCCGCTGAACAAGGCGCTGTCGTACGTGCAGAGCATGCCGAAGGTGCAGGCGGGCGACTTCAACACCGGGCACGTGATCAAGACGATGCTCACTGGGGACTCCGGCGACGGCATGCTCCAGTCCGGCTTCGAGACCGTGCTCAAGAAGTGCGTCAAGTCGGTCACTGACACCCACGAGGCGGTGCTCAAGCTGGCCAGGGACTACGAGAACATCGACGACCTGAACAAGGTCACCGGCCAGCAGCTGTCGCGGGCGATGGGCGACGTGGGCTCCGACATCACCGCGGTCGGTTCGGCCGGTTCCAAGTTCGGCGACGGCTCGTAGTGCCGACCGGCCGTCCGTCCGAAGTGGACGGACGGCCGGCTGTGCCCACGTCCCGCTGAGATCAGAGAAGTGGAAGAGCCATGGCGGATCCGAATCCGGACAGCAACAACCCCGGCGAGGGGACCCCGGATGATTTCACCCAGTGGGACTGGCACAAGATCATGACGGCGGTCGTCGGCGCCTACGGCAACAACACCAACAGCGGCCTGTCCGACCCGAACTCCCTCTACACCGCGGCCAACGCCCTGGAGTACGTGAAGAACACGCTCCAGATGGTGGCGCAGAGCATCAAGGACCAGGCCGACGCCCTGTCCTACGGCGACGACGCGCCCTGGAAGGGCGCGGCCGCCGGCCAGTTCAACCAGATGATGTACTCGCTGGGCCAGAACATCCACGCCAACGCGCAGGTGCTGACCGGCGACGTGGCCGGGGACGACATCCCGAACCAGGTGTACGCCAGCGGCCAGCACCTGGCCACCGCGATCAACACGCTGCACGCCATCGACCACTGGTACGCCGACCAGGCGATCAAGATGGGTGCCCATGTGGTGGACGGCGTGGTGATGGTGCACGAGAAGCAGGAGGTCGTCGACGCGCTCAACCGCGACATGCGGACCGTCATCACCAACCTGTCCAACAACTACAAGGTCACCAATGACGGCTTCACCCCGCCGAGCACCGACAACAACCCCGGGCCCAACGGCGGTGACGACAACCCGTTCGGCAACGGCAACAACAATCCCTTCGGCGACGGCAACAACCCGTTCGGGGACGGCAACAACCCCTTCGGCGACGGCAACAACCCGTTCGGCAGCCCCGACCCGTTCAACCCCGGCGGCAACGGCCCTGGCGGCAATGGCCCCGGTGGCAGCGACTTCACGCCGCCGCCCCTGCAGAACTTCGCGGCCGGCCCCGGTGACGGCACCGGCGGCCCCGGCCTCGGCGACAACGGGCCCGGCCTGAGCGACTTCCCCGGCGGCGATGACAGCGGTCTCGGTGGGGACAGCGGTCCGGGCCTGAGCGACTTCCCCGGTGGCGGCGACAGCGGTCTCGGTGGGGGCAGCGGTCCCGGCCTGAGCGACTTCAACTCGCCCCCGTTGTCCAACTTCCCCGGTTCCGGCGACAGCGGCCTTGGTGGCCCCGGTGGCGACAGCGGTCTCGGCGGCGGCTCGGCCTTCTCGCCGCCGCCGTTGTCCAACTTCCCCGGCCTGGGCAACAGCGGCCTGGGCAACAGCGGGCTGGACAACAACCTCGCCACCAGCGGCCTGAACAACAGCAGCGACCCGTTCGCCGACGGCAGCGGCCTGGACACCAGCGGCCTGGACAATCCGGCGTTGAAGGACTTCCCGGGTCTCGGTGGCGGGGCCGGCGGTGGTGTCGGCGGTGGCGCGGACGGCCTCGGTGACGCCGGCGGTCTCGGCGACCTCGGCAACAACCTGGTGTCGGACAACCCGGCGCTGCAGGGCTTCCCCGGCCTCGGCGACTCCGGCCTCGGCGGCGCCAACGGCCCCGGCAGCCAGGGCAACATGGGCTCCGGCATGCCGATGATGCCGCCCGGTATGGGCGGCATGGGTGGCGGCCAGGGCAACCAGAACAACCCGGTCAAGTCGGACGCGAGCGGCCTGCTCAACCCGACGCCGTTCCCCGGCGACCTCGGCGGCGGCTTCGACTCGTCCGGCCTGCTCACCGGCGGCCCCGGTGCGCTGTCCGGCCTCGGCGGCGGACTGTCCGGTCTGGACGGACTCGACACCGGCGCCGGTGGTGGCGGTGGCGGCCTCGGTGGCGCGGCCGACCTGCCGTCGCTGGAGGGATTCCCGGGCGGCACCGATGTCAGCGACCCGTCGCTGGCCGGTCTCGGCGACGGCGGCCTCAGCACCGAGAACCTCGGCGGCGGCCAGCAGCAGCAGGCCGGCGGCCCCGGTGCGCCGGGCATGCCGATGTCGCCGGGCATGGGCGGCATGGGCGGCGGCCAGGGCGGGCAGAACAACCAGCCGGTCAAGTCGGACGCGAGCGGCCTGCTCAACCCGACGGCGTTCCCGGGCAGCCTGGACGACACCATCGGCGACCCGTCGGGTCTGATCACCGGCGGCGCGGGCGCCGCGGAGGGCGGCTCCGGCGGCCTGTCCGGCCTGGACGTCCCGCAGGTGTCGGCGTTCGACGGCGACCTCGGCCCGGCCACCGCGCCGGACGGCACCTCCGTCGACAACCCGAACCTGCCGGTCGAGGAGGCCCTCGGCCCGGACGGCCTGGAGGCCAACCCGCAACAGCTCGCGTCCGCGGGCGGCCCGGCCGGGACCCCGGGCATGCCGATGATGCCGGGCGGCGGCATGGGCGGCGCCGCCGCCGGCGCGGGCCAGAACAACGCGCCGACCCGGTCCGACGCCAGCGGCCTGCTCAACCCGACCGAGTTCCCGGGTGGTGTGGAGGACGGCGGCAGCGACCCGTCGGGGCTGATCACCGGTGGCACCGGCGCGGTCGGCGGTGGCGGCGGCCTGTCCGACCTGCCGGCGACCGACGCGACCGTGGTCGGCGACGGACAGCCGCCGCAGGCGACCGCCTCCGCTGACCCGATGATGATCCCGCCGCTGCCGACGTCGGCGCCGACCGGCGCCGCGCCGGGCGAGCATCGGTCCGAGGCCTCGCAGCTGCTCGCCCCGGGCGGGACGGCGTTCTCCGAGTCCGGCTTCGCCGAGCACCAGCACGGCCACCCGGGCGGAACCCAGCACGACGCCGTGCCGGCTGAACCGATGACGCCTCCCAACCGTGTGGCCATGGTGAACGGTCAGGACGGCGCCGAGGACTTCACGGCGTGGGAGGCGGGTGCTGCCGGTTCGGTCGCGGTGCTGCCGTGGCTGTTCGGCCGCGGCGGCCGGAACAATGACGGCGATGTCCAGACCGACGCGCCCGTCGAGGACAACGACAAGTGGGTGCAGGGCGACATGCGTGGCGTGCCGGCTCCGGCGGACCAGCCGCACCTGGCGACGTGGCGGCCGGAGAAGGTCGTCACCGCGCCGGGGCAGCCGGCCGAGGAGGTCGTGCTGCGCAGCTCGGCGGCGATGCCCGAGCCGATGGTGGAGCCCGAACCCGAGCCCGACGCGGATGCCGAGGACGGCGAGGAGGAGCCGGAGCGCACCTCCGCCGACCTGCTCGACCGCCGGTCCGACCAGTGGGACGGCCGCGGCTCGGACCTGCCGGGGGTGCTGGGATGACCGTCTCGACGAGTGAGAGGAGCTGACCATGTCGTCGCCGTACGACGAGGCCATCAACGAGATGATGGCCGACTACCACCGCCAGCTCGAGCAGATCACCGAGCACCAGAAGCAGATGCAGGAGATCACCGGCACCGCCGCCTCGCAGCGCAAGTCGGTGTCGGTGACGGTGGGTCCGCAGGGTCAGATCCTCGAGCTGAAGTTCCCCACCGACGCCTACCGCGAGATGGCGCCGATGGAGCTGGCCAACGTGATCACGGAGACGTTCAACGCGGCCCGCGCGCACGTGATGAAGCAGCAGCAGGAGCTGATGGCGGCCAACGCGCCGGCCGGCATCGACATCTCGCAGCTGTTCGGCGAGAACTCCGAGCTGGGCAAGGCGTTGCCGCGCAACCCGTTCATGTCGGACGCGGTCCGCGAGTACGTGGACAACGGCCGCGTTCCCGGCGCCGAGGACTGAGGAGGTTCCGATGGCCGACAGCAACTTCTCGGTCAGCACCGAGGGCATGGCGCCCGCGGTCGCCGGCCTGCAGAGCCTGGGCGACCGGATCGCGCAGATCACCCAGCACCTTGAGTCCACTTTGGACAGCCTGGGCAAGCCGTGGGGCGAGGACAAGAACGGCGAGAACTTCTGGAAGCAGTACGGCACCAGCCGGGACCAGACGCTGCAGGGCGCGTCCGGCATGGCCGACGCCACGCACGGTGTGGCGAAGGGCATCAAGGGCATGATGACCGGCTACAGCAAGATCGACGACTCGGCGAAGGAGACCGCGCGGAACCTCAACTCGGACTCCGACGGCTCCGGCGGCGGCAACTACGGCGGTGGCGGTGGTGGCGGCGACAACCCGCCGCTGACCCGGGCCCGCCGGATGGACGACGTGATGCAGCCGCGGCAGTTCATGAAGGCCAGGCGGATGGACGCCCTGGAAAGGGAGCCCGGCATCCCGGCCACCAACGCCGACGGCACGCCCCTTGAGCCGTTGCAGGCCCGGCGGGAGATGGACGCGCTGTTGCCCACGGAGCGCGGCATCGCGCTCCGCCGTGAGGAAGGCACCCCGCTGGAGCCGTTGCAGCCGGCTCAGTTCGACGCGCTGACGCCGGCCGAGCCGGGCATTCCCGCCCGGCGGATGGACGCGCTGGAGCCGATGGAGCCGTTGCAGCCGGCGCGGTTCGAGGCGGCGCAGCCCGGCATCCCGGCCGAGCCGCTGGAGCGCGGCGAGTTGGCCGAGGGCCGGCTGCTGCCGGCGACGCCTGCGCATCGGCTGTTGGCGCGTGAGGACGCCATTCCGGCGACGCCTGAGCATCACCTGTTGGCCCGTGAGGAGGCGATCCCGGCGACGCCGCAGCATCCGCTGTTGGCCCGTGAGGAGGCCATTCCCGCGACGCCTGAGCATCGGCTGTTGGCGCGCGAGGAGGCGATTCCGGCGACGCCGCAGCATCCATTGTTGGCCCGTGAGGAGGCCATTCCCGCGACGCCGGCACATCACCTGTACGCCCGTGAGGCGGCCGAGCCGTTGCAGCCGTTGCAGCACGGGACTTTGCGGGAAGGCACGCTGTTGCCGACCCACGAGTCCATCCCGGCCGAGCCCCGGTTCGTCAAGTCGGTGCACGAGGGCGTCGCCGTCCCTGACTCGATGCCGTCCGCCGAGGGCCGCGTGACGTATCCGACGCACGAGGGCACGCCGGTGCAGACGTTCGAGCGGGTGCACGAAGCAACGCCGTTGCAGCCGACGCACTCGTTCGAGCGAGTGCACGAAGGCACCCCGGCGCAGCCGGTGCACGCGTTCGAGCGGGTCCAGGATGCAACCCCGCTTCAGCCGGCGCATCGGCTCGAACCGGTCCGGATGGACGAACCGGTGCGGCCGACCGAGCCGGCGCTGCCGGTGTCGGAACGGCTGCTGGAACCCGCGCGTGAGGGCGTGCCCGCCGAGCCGGCCGGCTTCGCCGAGTTGGAGCCGGAGCGGTTCACCCCGCTCGAACCGCGAATCCCCGCGGTCCCCGAGCAGTGACCGACCGGGCCCGGTCCGCCACCGGCGGGCCGGGCCCGACCGCCGTCGGATTGCCGTGAGAAGGACGAAGGACAGGCCATGAGTCTGGAGATGCCCTCCGAGCTTGACTGGTTGTTCAAGATCGTTGCCGGTCAGGCGTGGCCCAAGGGTGACGAGGACAAGCTGCGCGAGCTCGGCCGCGCGTGGACCGAGTTCTCGAACTCCATCCAGGAGATCTCCGGCGAGTTCGAGCCGCTGTTCAATCTGGTCACCGGCAATCTCAGCGGCCAGCCGGCCGAGGCGTTCGCGCAGTTCGTCACCCAGATGCACAAGCAGCTGCCGGCCCTGGTCGACGCGGGCAAGCAGATCACCAAGCTGTCCAACAAGACCGCGCAGCAGACCGAGTACTCCAAGTACATGATCATCGGCCAGTTGGTGCTGCTGGCCGCCGAGCTGGCCTGGGCCGCGGCCAACGCGTTCTGGACCTTCGGCGCCAGCGAGGCGCTGGTGCCCGGCTTCGTCGCCGCCACCCGGCTGACCGTGACGATGATCCTGCGGCGGCTGGCGATGGCCATCCTGATGGGCGTCGTCTCCCAGGTCGCGCTGGACGTCGCCATCCAGACCATCCAGGCGATCAAGGCCAAGCTCAACGGCGACGACTTCTCGTGGAACTGGGCCAACACCGGCAGCGCCGCCGAGATGGGCGCGATCGGCGGTGCGCTGGGCGGCGGCATCGGCATGGGCCTCAGCAAGTTCAAGACCACCGGCTTCGGCGACACCTTCGGCGGCCAGCTGATCGCCGGCGGCGCCACCGGCCTCGGCATGACCGAGATCAGCAACCTGATGAACGGCGACGACGCCAACCTCGGCTACGGCCTCACCTCGGGCCTGGCCGGCGCGCTGGGCGGCGGCGGCAAGCGCGGCCACGGCGGCGGTTCGCCGCACATGGGCGACATCCACGTCGGCGACGTCAACGCCCCCAAGTTCGACTCCGGCGACTTCAACAAGCCCAACACCTCCAGCGACTTCACCCCGCCGGAGACCCACTCCGAGGACTTCAACTCCGGCAACGGCAACGGAAACCACTCCGGCCTGGAGGGCCTGGAGGGCCCGCCGCCCCCTGTCGGCGGCAACAACTTCGCCAACACCGGCAACGGCAACTCGCACGGTTCCGAGGCCCCGCCGCCCGCGTCGTCGTCCGGGTCGCAGAACAACGTGCCGCCGCCGGCCGAGAACACCGGCTCCCAGAACAACTCCGGCTCGCAGAACAACTCCGGCTCCCAGAACAACGCCGGGTCGCAGAACAACGTGCCGCCGCCGGCCGAGAACACTGGCTCGCAGGGCGCGCCGCCGCCCGTGCAGCAGGGCCAGGACGCCCCGCCGCCGCAGGCTCCTTCGCGTGGCGGCTCCTCGTCCACCACGCCGCCGCCTTCTCGTGGCAGCAACACGCCGCCTGTGCAGCAGTCGGCTCCGCCGCGTGGGCAGGGTTCGCAGACTCCGCCCCCGTCCCACGAGACTCCGCCGCAGACGCAGCAGACCCCGCCGACCGAGCACGCGGCCCCTCCGGTGCAGCAGAGCACCGAGACGTCCGCGCCGCCGCCCGTGCAGCACACCCAGACGCCCCCGCCCGAGCAGGCCACACCTCCGGCGCAGCACCAGACGCCCCCGGCGCAGCACGCGGCCCCGCCCGTGCAGCAGTCCACGCCCCCCGTGCAGCACGCCGCGCCCCCGGTTCAGCACGCGGCCCCGCCGGTGCAGCATTCGGCTACGCCGGTAGAGCACGCCGCGCCCCCGGTGCAGCACGCCACCCCGCCGGTGCAGCATTCGGCTCCGCCGGTAGAGCACGCCGCGCCCCCGGTGCAGCACGCCACCCCGCCGGCCGAGCACTCGGCCCCGCCGGTGCAGTCGACTCCGCCCGCGCAGCATCAGTCCCCGCCCGCGGAGCACCAGTCCCCGCCCGCGGAGCACCAGTCCACGCCGCCGGTCGAGCACCAGAACGCGCCGGTCGAGCAACACCAGACCCCGCCGCCGGCGCAGCAGCACCACGACGACTCGACCGTGCAGCAGCACAGCTCGGACACCGACACCGGCAACCTCGGCGGTGGGCGGACCGCGAACACCAGCACCAGTTCCGACGCCGGTGGCGGCCCGGCCCGTGCCCCACAGGAGCAGCCGCACACCCAGCAGCCGCAGCAATCCGCGCCGCCGCCGATGATGGGCGGCCAGCACGACGGCCCCGTCACCGACAACCGCGGCAACAACACCACCACCGGCGGCGAACGCGGCGTCAGCAACACGCCGCCGCCGAGCCGCGGCACCACGAACACCCCGACGCAGCCGTCCGCCACCCCGCCGCCGCGCGGCTCGGACCGCCCCGTCACCGTCGACCACACCCCCAAGACCGACGCGCCGAAGATCAGTACCGAGAGCAACCTGCCCAAGGACAGCGCTCCGGTCACGCACGACAACACCACCACCAACCACGAGCCGGTCACCCAGCACGAGGCGCCGGTCCAGCAGCCGCTCACCCAGCAGGCCCCGCACGAGCCGCCGGCCCAGCACACCCCGCCCGCCGACAACGCCCCGGTCGTCAACCACACCCCGCCGGCCGAGCGCACGCCGCCGGTGGAGAACGCGCCGGCCGTCAACCACACCCCGCCGGCCGAGAACGCTCCGGCGGTCAACCATGTCCCGCCGGTCGACCACACCCCGGCCGCGCCGGTGCCGCACGAGGCGGCGATCGAGCAGCCGGTGCCGCACAACGAGACGCCGACCCCGCACGAAACCCAGACGCCGCAGGAGAACCCGGTCGCGTCGCCACCGATGGGCGTCGGCGGCGACCACCACGGCGGGCCGTCGAACAACACCAGCGGCAGGCCGGAGCGGGAGACGGCGTCGCCGACGCCGAACCGGTCGCAGCCTTCGGACAACCGGCCGAACACCCGCGGCAACGACAAGCCGGACACGGCGCCGAAGGGCCGCGACGACCAGAACCGGACGGCACCGCCGCGACCGAAGACGGAGAGCGGCGACCGGCACAACGAGCCGAACCCGGTGACGTCCCGGCCGGCGCCGTCCTTCAACCGCGAGGGCGACGGCAACCCGCCGGCCACCCACACCCCGGCCCCGCACGCGGCGGCGACCAGCCACGACGGCTCGTCCAGCCACGTGCCGCCGGCCGACCACGGCCCGTCCACCAGCCACGAACCCGCCACGAGCCACGACCAGACCACGCACGACCAGTCGGCGCACGACAACAACACCGGCCACCACGACGACGGCCCGCCGCCGGCGGCGCCGCACATCACCCCCAAGCTGGCCGACCGGACCATGCCGGAGGACATGTACACCCCCGGCGAGCGCAGGATGGTCGACCAGATGGCCGACGGTTTCGCCGACAAGGCCGGCAAGTGGGGCGACGCCGGGGGCCTCGACCTGGCCAAGCACCTGGCCGACCGGTTGGGCGACGAGGGGTCGAAGGACCTGGCCGCCAAGATGGGGCACAAGGACATCGACCCGGAGATCCGCAAGCAGTACGCCGACGAGTTGGGCAAGCGCCTGGTGGCCCAGCACCTGGCGGACGTGCACCAGACCGCGGAGGACCTGGCCACTCGGATGAAGGCCACCTCCGAGACGGCGAAGGCTCTGGCGGGCGGCAACAGCAAGCTTGACGGCCCGACCGCGCGGGCGGTCTCCGATCACGTGGTGAATTCGGCCGACCGGGTGGTGGCCGAGGCCGTGAAGCAGGCCGTGAAGATGGTCGGCGCGCCGGAGCACCCGTGGTCGGTGGTCGCGGTCGGCAGCTACGGGCGCCGGGAGCTGGGTCCGGCCAGCGACCTCGACTTCTCGGTGGTCGGCGACGTGCCGCCGGGCTCGCGGGAGCACGCGCACCTACAGTTGATCAAGGACACCACTTCTGATCTGCTGAACCTGGGCCGTGAGCACCTGATGGCCGATCCGAACGAGCGGTCCCCGCACGGCAAGTCGTTGTTCGAGGCGGACACGCTGTGGCTGGACACCCACGCCGACGCGCGTCCCGGCCCGGTCGCGAACACCAGCCGGCGGATGCCGGGTGACGCGCCGAACGCCGGCGTGGTCTACGACTCCCGGCCGGTCCACATCGACGGTGTGCCCAACGCGGACAACTCGCACGGCACGCCGGCGCACGACCAGATGAAAGACACCATCGGCAACGTGGACCGGAACGACCGGGAGAACGTGCGCGACGGCTTGCGGGACAACCTGCACGACTTCCGCAAGCCGGTGGACTGGACCAAGCCCGTCAACGTCAAGGACCAGTTCCAGCGGGCGCTGACGCTGGGCACCCGGGGGCTGGCGGTGGATTCGGGCATCACCCACCACACCAACACGATCGATCGTGTGAACGCGTTGGAGCACCAGGGCACGTTGCCGCCGGCGCTGGCCAAGGACGTGCGCGACGCGATGGACAAGGTGTCGGCGCTGCGGCAGCGGATGCACAGCGCGTACGGCGGTGAGAAGGACACTTTCCGGGCGCCGCCGCCGAAGCCGCGGTTCTCGTTCGGCAAGAGCCCCAACGACGAGTCGAAGATCGAGAACAACACCTATGTGCTGAGCCACGGCGAGGCCGCGGACATGCAGAAGGTCCACGACACCACGCAGCGGTACATGGACTTCTTGAACCAGCACGTGCGCACGGAGCTGCCGCCGGAGAGCCGATCCGCGCCGCCGGTCGACCACACCCCGCATGACAGCAACACCGCGCCGCACAGCAACACCGGCGGCGCGCCCCGCACCGGCGACCCGACGCACGACGGCAACACCGCTCCGCACAGCAACACCGGCGACTCGAACCACCAAGGCGACCACGCCGGGAACAACCGCCCGCCGGCCGAACACAACAACGACACTGCCCACCACGACACCACCCACCACGACACTGCGCCGACGCCGCACACGGGCGAGCAGACGCCGCACACCGAGACCCCGCCGCCGGCCACCCACTCGGGTCCGCGCAAGCCCGAGCACCTGTCCGAGCAGGAGTGGAACAAGCAGTACAACGAGGGCCGGGACCGGGCTCCACATCGGACGGTCAATCTGGACGACCCGGATGTGAAGCGGAACGTGCCGCGCACGCATGGCGACGGCCGGCCGGCCGAGCTGAACCGGGTCGACGGCAAGATCCACTACGACGTGCGCCGGATGGAGGTGGAGCCGGGCCGCTGGGTGCAGGAGCACACGGTCAAGTTCCACATCGACAAGGGCCCGGGCGTCACCGACACGCACATCGAGAACTTCAAGCAGCGGGTGCAGGACGGCGTCGACAAGGCGTTCAACAACCAGCACAAGCTGCCCAGCTCGGGTGACGAGCTGCACGTGCGGGTGGAGTTCCACGACGACCCCAAGGGTGCTCACGAGACCATCCGCGTGGATCAGGACGGTGCGGTGAACCAGCACCGGTTCCCGCTGGACGCGACCGACCGGGAGTTCGCGCACGAGGTCGGCCACTACGTCGGCTTGCCGGACCGCTACAACGACCGGGCGGGCACGCCCGACAATCCGAATCGGATCTCGGGCAAGGACGACAACGTCCGGGTCCTCAACAGTGACGATGGTCGTCGGGCCAAGAGCCTTGACGGTGGTCGGCACGATCTGCGTAACCGGATCGACGACGGCAAGAGCCCGATGGGCGATGGTCTGGCGAATCCGAATTCTCGTTACCAGCCCAAGGACATCAAGGGCATCGAGGATGTCGCGCACGACCATGCGGCGTTGCCGGACACCTCGCACGACATGTTCACCGGCAAGCAGCCGGTGCCGGAAGGCCTGCACCACAGGGAGAACACGCCGCCGCCGCGCAGCGAGGAGCCCGCGCCGCACACCGAGGAGCCGGCGCCGCACAGCCCGGTCCCGGGCTCTGGTGTCGGCCGGTCCTTCGCCAGCCACCTGAACGACCACCTCGGCAGCGGCCACCAAAGCCGCGACATCTGGCAGCGCACGGCCGACGAGGTGCGCAACGACCCGGAGCGTTACCTGCCGGGTGCGAGCCAGCAGGCCCGCGACGATGTGGCCAACCGCATCGAGTCCGGCAACCACTGGGATTCCCAGCACGTCGACGTCGCCAACCAGGCCGCCAGGAACGCCTTCGGCGCGCACGACTTCGAGGGCCACCCGGTCGGCGGCGGCAAGCCGCACGAGCACGGTCCTGCCACCCGCGAGGACCGGCACGGCCTGTTCGACAGCATCAAGAACGCCTTCAACCCGCCGGAGCACATCGACCTCGGCGGCGGTCACAGCGTCAACTCGCACCGGGTCGGCGGCTTCCACAAGCTGGACGACCACAACGTCTTCATCAGCTCGCACCTGATCGACGGCAGGGACCCGCGCGATGCCGCGATCGTCTACGACCAGGTCAAGCAGTACCTGGGCAACGACGGGCTGACGTTGCACCGCGGCATCTCGGCCTGGCACCCGACCTGGCACCACGTCGAGGGCGGCGAGATCCCGCCGCTGGGCAGCGGCGACCACCCGGACTTCAGCACCCGCGACACCAAGTACGTGCCGTTCACCGCCGACCACAACGTGGCGATGGGCGCGGCCATGGGCCACAAGGGCATGGGCGAGGGCGACGACCGCCGCTTCGTGCCCGGCTACGACCCGAACGACCCGGCGCACCCGGTCGGCATGGTGGTGACCAAGAAGGTCTCGGCCAACAACGGCGACGAGGTCGCGTTCATCAACTCCGGCGAGACCCAGGTCGGCGGCCCGATCCACGACTACGACGCCAAGCACTTCCACATGGGCACGCCGGCGCACGCGGTCTTCGGCGGCAAGGACGACGGCAGCACGCTGGGCTCGTTCATGCCGCCCAAGCCGTCCGACCACGAGGTCCAGACCTACAAGGACGAGCACGGCGGGCTGCGCAACGACCCGAACTCGCCGAACTCGCGGTCGGCCCCGTGGTGGGACAAGATCAAGAACGCCGTGGCCGGGCCGGAGACGGTCCACCTCGACCTGGAGCACAACACCCTCGACGCGCACGACGTGGGCGGCTTCTACAAGCTCAACGACCACGACGTGTACATCAGCAAGGACCTGCTCGCGCAGAACGCCGACCACCGTGACCAGGAGATCGTCTTCAAGCAGGTGGACGACTACCTGAAGGGCGGTCTCAAGCTCTACCGGGGCATCTCCTCCTGGCACCCGACCTGGAGCCAGGTGGAGCGGGGCGAGATCCCGTCGCTGGGCAATGGCGAGCGGCCGGACTTCAGCACCCGGGACACCCGGTTCGTGCCGTTCAGCGCCGACCGGACCGTCGCCGCCGCCGCGGCCATGGGGCACAAGGGGATGGGCGAGGGCGACGACCGCCGCTTCGTGCCCGGCTACGACCCGAAGAACGACAACCACCCGGTCGGCATGGTGCTGACCAAGACCGTGTCCGTGCACGACGGCGACTCGGTCGCGTTCATCAACCCGACCGAGACCCAGGTCGGCGGCCCGGTGCGGCACGACGGCGCCGAGGTGTTCCACATGGACACCCCGATGTCGCAGGTCTTCGGCGACCCGAGGATGAACACCCGCCTCGGCGACGACATGCCGCCCAAGCCGTCGCAGCAGGAGATCGACGACTACGTCCACCAGCACGGCGGTCTGCGCAACGACCCGAACCCGGTGACGTCCCGGCCGGCGCCGTCCTTCAACCGCGAGGGTGATGGCAACCCGCCGGTCACCCACACGCCGGTCACCGGCCACGACGGCGCGGCCGGCCACGTCCCGCCGGCCGACCACGGCGCGTCCACCAGCCATCAGCCGTCCACGAGCCACGAGCCGTCCACGAGCCACGAGCAGACCAGCCACGACCAGCAGCCGCACGACAACACCGCCCACCACGACGGACCGCCGCCGGAGGCGCCGACCGTCACCCGGCCGCTGTCCGAGCGGACGATGCCGGAGGACGACTACACCCCCGGCGAGCGTCAGCTGGTCGACCAGATGACGGAGACCTTCGCCGGCAAGGCCGGCAAGTGGGGCGACGCCGCCGGCCTCGACCTGGCCCGGCACCTGGCCGACAAGACGGGCGACGACGTGGCCAGGGATCTGGCCACCAAGTTGTCGCACCCGAACATCGACGAGGGCGTCCGCAAGCAGTACGCCGACGAGTTGGGCAAGCGCCTGGTCTCGCACCACCTCCAGGACGTGCACCGGACGGCCGAGGACCTGGCCACTCGGATGAAGTTCACCTCCGAGACGGCGAAGGTGCTGGCCGGCGGCAACAGCAAGCTTGACGGCTCGACCGCGCGGGCGGTCTCCGATCACATGGTGCACTCGGCCGACCGGGTCGTGGCCGAGGCCGTGAAGCAGGCCGTGAAGATGGTCGGCGCGCCGGAGCACCCGTGGTCGGTGGTCGCGGTCGGCAGCTACGGCCGCAAGGAACTGGGCCCGTCCAGCGACCTCGACTTCGCCATCGTCGG
This sequence comes from Kutzneria sp. NPDC051319, assembly GCF_040682195.1. Taxonomy (NCBI): domain Bacteria; kingdom Bacillati; phylum Actinomycetota; class Actinomycetes; order Pseudonocardiales; family Pseudonocardiaceae; genus Kutzneria; species Kutzneria sp. NPDC051319. Next base: position 104,867 of record NZ_JBFBAM010000013.1, read on the forward strand.
TGACGTGCCGCCGGGGTCGCGGGAGCACGCGCACCTGGAACTGCTCAAGGACACCACTTCTGATCTGCTGAACCTGGGCCGCGAGCACCTGATGGCCGATCCGAACGAGCGCTCCCCGCACGGCAAGTCGTTGTTCGAGTCGGACCCGATGTGGCTGGACACGCAGAACGACGCGCGTCCGGAGCAGGTCGCGGACCGCAGCCGGCGCGCCGACGGCGAGGGCCCGAAGGCCGGCGTGGTCTACGACGCCCGTCCGGTGCACATCGACGGTGTGCCCAATGTGGACAACTCACACGGCACGCCGGTGCACGACCGGATGCAGAACTCCGTCGCCACCGTGGACCGGACCGACCGGCAGAACGCGCGCAACGGCTTGCGGGACAAGCTGTTCACCGCCCGCGACGAGCCGGTGGACTGGCGCGGCGACGTCAACGTCAAGGATCAGTTCCAGCGGATACTGACGCTGGGCACCCGCGCGCTGGCGGTGGACTCCGGCATCACCCACCACACCAACACCATCGACCGCGTGACCGAGCTGGAGCACCAGGGCGCGCTGCCGCCGGCGCTGGCCAAGGATGTACGCGACGCCATGGACAAGGTGTCGGCGCTGCGGCAGCGCATGCACAGCGCGTACGGCGGCGAGAACGACACCTTCCGGATGCCGCCGCCGAAGCCGCGGTTCTCGTTCGGCAAGAGCCCCAACGACGAGCCGAAGATCGAGAACAACCGGTACGTGCTGAGCCACGGCGAGGCCGCGGAGATGCAGAAGGTCCACGACACCACCCGGCAGTACATGGACTTCCTGGACCGGCACACCCGCACGCAGCTGCCGCTGGAGAGCCGTTCCGCTCCCGCAGTCGACCACGGCGCTCCGCACGACAACAACACCGTGTCGCACAACAACACTGGCGACACGACTCAGCACAACGACCCCGCGCCGCACATCGGCGACACCCTGCACACCGGCGACGAGCCCGGCACCCACACCCCGCCGGCCACGCACACGGGCCCGCGCAAGCCTGAGGGCATGAGCCAGCGGGACTGGAACAAGCAGTACAACCAGGGCCGCGACCGGGCTCCACATCGGACGGTCAATCTGGACGACCCGGATGTGAAGCGGAACGTGCCGCGCACCCACGCCGACGGCCGCCCGGCGCAGCTCAGCCACGTCAACGGCAAGATCCACTACGACGTGCGCCGGATGGAGGTGGAGCCGGGCCGCTGGGTGCGGGAGCACACGGTCAAGCTGCACCTGGCCAAGGGCCCCAACGTCGACCACGCGCACATCGAGGCCCTGAAGCAGCGCGTCCAGGACGGCGTCGACAAGGCGTTCAACAACCAGCACAAGCTGCCCAGCTCGGGCGACGAACTGCACGTCCGCGTGGAGTTCCACGACGACCCGCGGCAGGCCCACGAGTCGATCCACGTCAACCAGGACGGCGCGGTCAACCAGCACCGCTGGACGCTCGACGCCACCGACCGGGAGTACGCCCACGAGGTCGGCCACTTCCTCGGCTTGCCGGACCGCTACAACGACCGGGCGGGCACGCCCGACAATCCGAATCGGATTTCGGGCAAGGACGACAACGTCCGGGTCCTGAACAGTGACGACGGCCGTCGGGCCAAGAGCCTTGACGGTGGTCGGCACGACTTGCGTAACCGGATCGACGACGGCAAGAGCCCGATGGGCGATGGTCTGGCGAATCCGAATTCTCGTTACCAGCCCAAGGACATCAAGGGCATTGAGGACGTCGCACACGACCATGCGGCGTTGCCGGACATCTCGCACGACATGTTCACCGGCAAGCAGCCGGTGCCGGAAGGCTTGCACCACAAGGAGGACACGCCGCCGACGCGGACCGGCGACGACACTGTCCACATCGGACCAAAGCCGGGGCAGGGCGTGGCGAAGTCGTTCGCCAGCATGCTCAACCACCACCTCGGCGAGGCCCACGACAGCCGCAACGTCTGGCAGCGCACGGCCGACGAGATCCGCAACGACCCTGAGCGCTACCTGCCGGGCGCGAGCCGGCAGGCCCGCGACGACTTCGCCGACCGGATCGAGTCCGGCGACCGCTGGCTTCCGGAGCACGTGGCCGCGGCCAACAAGGCCGCGCCGCACGCCTTCCACACCGACAACTTCGACGGCCACCCGCTGGAGCACCACGCGCACCGCGGCGACGACCAGCCGCACCCGCACCAGCCCGAGCAGATCGAGTCCCGGCCGGCGAAGCTGTCGGAGACGACCATGCCGGACGACATGTACACCGGCGGCGAGCGCAAGCTGGTCGACCGGATCACCGACGACTTCGCCAACAACGTCGGCAAGTACCACGACCCGGCCTCGGTCGACCTGGCCCGGCACCTGGCCGACCGGATGGACGACCAGCACGCCAAGGACCTGGCCCAGAAGCTGAGCCGCACCGACCTGACGCCGCGGGAGCGCCAGGAGACCGCCGGCGAGCTGGGCAACCGACTTGTCGTCGCCCACCTGCACGATGTGCTCAGCACCGCCGACGACCTGTCCAACCGGATGGAGGCAGCGTCGGCCAGCGCCCGCCGCGCGGTCGAGAACAACACCGGGCTCGACCACGACATCTCCCGCACCACCTCGGACATCGTGCTGGCCTCGGCCGACAACATCGTCGGCGAGGCGGCCAAGATGGCCGCCAAGATGATCGGCGAGCCCGACCACCCGTGGTCGGTCGTGGCCGTCGGCAGCTACGGCCGCCGCGAGCTCGGCCCGGCCAGCGACCTGGACTTCGCCATCATCGGCGACGTCCCGCCGGGTTCGCGCGAGCACCAGCACCTCCAGCTGATGCAGAGCCTCACCGAGGACATGCTCAACCTCGGCCGGGAGCGCTACATCAGCAAGCTGCCGCGTTCGACCGGCGACGAGAAGGTGCTGTTCGAGGCGGACACGCTGTGGCTGCCGATCCACCAGGACGCGCGGCCGGACGCCGTGGCCACCCGCAGCATGAGCCAGCCCAGCGGCGCGCCGAACTTCGGTGTCATCTACGACTCCCGGGTGGTGCCGGTCGACGGCATGAACCACGCCGACCGCACCGGGCACACGCCCTCCTTCGACGCCATGAAGGCGAGCTACACCACCGTGCCGGACAACGTCCGCCACGAGGTGCGCGACAGCCTGGCCGAGCGGGCCAACACCCGGCCGCGCGAGATGCCGGCCGGACCGGCCAACATCAAGGACCAGTTCCTGCGCTCGCTGACCATGGGCACCCGCTGGCTGGCCGTGCACTCCGGCATCACCGAGCACGCCAACACCATCGACCGGGTCACCGAGCTGGAGCGGCGCGGCGTGGTCCCGAGCGACCTGGCCCACGACGTCCGCAACGCGATGAACGACGTCACCGCGATCCGGCAGCGCATGCACGGCAAGTTCGGCGTGGAGAACGACAACTACCGGCTGCCGCCGGCGCAGTCGAAGTGGAATCCCATCCGGACCAACCACGAGTCCCGGGTGGACGGCGACACCTACGTGCTGAGCTCGCACGAGGCCAACCAGCTGCGCCAGGCCCACGACACCGTGCAGCGATACCAGCAGCACATGCGGGACCACCTCCACCAGCAGCAGGACGAGGGCCGCGCGGCGCCGGCTTTCGACCGCGACGCCGGCGAGTCCTCCTATCGGATGCCGGGCTCCTACGACGCCGAGTCGGTCGGCGACCACCACGTCGAGCCGGAGGCCCCACCGGCCCCGCCGAAGCAGGCACATCCGTCCACTGTGGACGACGGGCTGGTCGAGTCGATCCTGCGCAGCTCGGCGATGCAGAACGTGCCGGTTGCGCACGCGACGCCGTTCGGCGGCCGGTCGGCCGTGGACGCCGCCACCGACTCGGTGGCGCACCACATCGAGCAGAACCCGCAGCAGCACCAGTACCAGGGCCTCGACCACCAGGGCCTGTCCCGGTGGGCCGCGGACCACGTCGACCAGCGCACGCTGGAGAAGTTCGCGCCCGACCTGGAGCCGCACCAGCCGGGGCTCACCGGCGACGCCAAGCTGGCGCAGTGGCGGACGAACCTGGCCGACGACCTGGCCACGCCGTCGGCGCGGCGGTGGCAGACCGTGCGCGGCATGATGGACGGCCCCGGGCTGACCGGCGGCGACCACGACATCGTCGACCACATCACCAACTCCGTGGTCGAGCACGGCGCCATCCCGTCGTCGGCCGACCTGGTCGGCAAGGCCGTGCAGACCCCGTCCTGGCACGACTCGCACGTGGGACAGCACCTGCCCGACGCCGTGGCCAACGCGCTGGGCGCGCACGTCGTCGTCGACCACAACGGCGTGCAGACCCACCACGGCCCGGAAGACGCGCCGCCGGTGGAGATCCAGTCGCACGACGGCCGTTACTCCGCGCTGGGCGAGCAGACCCACCAGGAGATGCTCGACGGCACGGAGGCGTGGCTGAGCGGCCGCACCACCGAGCAGGTCGGCCACCACGTCGAGGACGCCAGCTACGGCGAGGACCGGACGGCGTACAACCACGCCCGGCAGACGCAGATCCTCAAGCGGGCGGCCAACCACCCCGACGGCCCGTCCGGCTACCGGAAGGTGCTCGAGGACCGGGCCGCCGGCCTCCAGAACCGGATCCGGGACGCGAAGTCGCGGACCGGCTGGGTGAACAAGCTGCTGCGCGGCGGCGACGTTACGGCCGAGAGCCAGCGCAAGACGCACATCACCAGCCTCGAAGGCCGGCTCAGGAGCACCAGCCAGGAGCTGGCCCACCTGGACGCCAACCTGGGCAAGGCCAACATGATGCAGGCGGTCGACCGCTACGTGGCCGGCCCCAACGCCGACGGGCTGCGCAAGCTCGGCTACCCGGCGCTCCGCCAACTCGACGAGCACCTGGGCCGGCAGGTCGAGCTGGCCGAGCGGGCCGGTTTCGACTCGTCGGACCTGCGCAAGCTGCACGAGCGGGTGCAGAACGAGCCGGCAGCGCGCCGGGCCTGGGTGCAGGTCGCGCGGCAGGGCACCGACGCGCTGCGGACCGCGTTGGACGATGCGAAGGACACGGTGGAGAACTACCGGCGGGGCTTCGAGGAGCGTGAGTCCCTCAGCCACCGCGTGACCCACATGTTCGAGCCGGCCGAGGACCTCGCCCCGCACCGCGCGGCCGAGGCCGACGCCAAGGATCTGGTCAAGCAGATCGAACACACGCTGGCGCTGACCGAGCACGACGACTACCGCGACCGGTTGGCCGAGGCGTCGCGGCTCAACGACCGGGTCCAGCGGTTCGACCGCTTCACCGAGGGCATCGCGGAGCGCCAGCAGCGCCGCAACGAGGAGTTCGAGCAGCAGGTCCCGATCCGCCGACTCGAGATGGAGCCGGGGCTCGACAACCCCGTCACGCGGATCAACCGCCTTCAGGAAGGCGGCCTCGAGCAGCACTTGGGCGACCTCGGGCACGAGATCGAAGACAAGCAGCGGCAACTCGACGACCTGCGGCAGGCCGCGGACGTGCCACCGGACCCGGCGGCGACCGAGCGCGAGCAGGCGCAGCACCAGGAGGCCCAGCAGGAGCTCGCACAGCACGAGCGTCAGCTCGCCGCCGAGGTGCGGCGGATGGAGGCGGAGCGCGCCGAGGCGCTCACGGAGTACGCGCTGAACCTGCCGGCCGACCCGAAGGCGCCCGGCTGGGAGAAGCTGTCGCGCAACGACCTCGTCGCCATCGAGGACCACGTCAACGACCTGATGCACAACGCGCGGCTGGAGGGGCAGCCGACGGAGCGCCTGTACGGCGTGTACAACCAGGTGCGGGAGCTGGGCCTGAGCGGTGCCGCCCCCGAGCACTCGCTGTTCGGCGGCCCGGCCCACGAGACCGGGCCGGAGCCGGAGCCGGGTCCGTTCATGCGGCCGGGTGCGGCGCACACCGGGACCCCGGGCGTGGACCACCTCATGCCCGGCAGCATCGGCGCGGTGCACGAGGAGCGGTCGCAGCGGGCCTTCGAGGCGTCGCTGTACGGCCTCGACCACAAGGCGCTGACCGATCTGCGGCAGACGTACGCCGACGACCCGGAGCGGTCGGCCGCCGTCCAGCGGATGATCGACCTGGAGCGGCACGCCGGCCGGCCCGACACCTTCGACAACCAGCTGCGGGCCATCGAGAACGGGCTCGCCGACGCGCGGGCCCACCGCGACGCGCAGGCGAATCCCGGCCCGACGGCCCAGCGCTGGGTGCAGCAGCACGAGGAGCGCCTGGCCGAGGTCGGCAACGACCGCGCGGCGGCGCTGACCATGCAGGCGCTGCGGCACCCGGACGACCCGAACGCGCCCGTGTGGCGGGACCTGAGCGACGACGACCTCAGGACCGTGCACGACCATGCCCGGCAGCAGATCGAGCCGGCCCGCCAGGGCGGGCACCCGACCGAGCACCTCGAGAAGTTCGTGGCCTTCACCGAGCAGCTGGGCCGCGACCGGGGCTACGACGACCTGCACCTGACCCACGAGCCGGAGCCCGCGCCGGTGGCCGAGCCGAGGCCGCAGCCGTTCATGCGGCCGGGACCGTCGACGCGGGCCGAGGGCCAGGACATGAACATGACCGTGCCCGGCGGTTTCGGCCCCGTGCACGAGGGAACGCCGCTGCGCTCGTTCGAGGCGTCGCTGTTCGGCCTCGACCGCGACTCGCTGACCACCATGCAGCAGCTGCACAGCAACGACCCGGAGCGGTCGGCCGCGGTCCAGAAGATGATCGACGTCTCGCGGCACGCGATGCGGCCCGACCTGTTCGACCGCCGGATCCGGGCCGCCGAGGAGGGCCTCGCCGACGCGAAGGCCCGCCGCGACCAGAACGCCGCGCCGAGCCGGCTGCCCGACGCGCTTCGGACCCGGTCGAGCCGGGAGGAGCAGGCCAACCGCCGGGAGGACGACGAGCGCCAGGTGCAGTTGCTGGAGAACCGCTTGGCCCAGCTGCGCGGTGAGCGCGACACGGCGATCACCCTCAACGCGCTGCGGCAGGAGGACGATCCGGCCGGGCACAGCTGGCGCGGCTACGACGACAACGATCTCGCGACCGTGCACCACGTTGTGCAGCAGCAGATCGAGCCGGCCCGCCAGGGCGGGCACCCGACCGAGCACCTCCAGAAGTTCGTGGACTTCACCGGGCAGCTGGGGCGTGACCGCGGCATCGACGATCTGAACGCCCTGCACAACGACCAGCATCGAGACGACCAGCAGCACGACGAGGCCGGCCATGAGGCGCCGCCCGCGCCGCGGCCCGAGCCGAAGCCCCAGCCGTTCATGCGATCCGAGCAGCCGCCGCGGTCCGCCGCGCCGGACATCGACATGGTGGTGCCCGGCGGTTTCGGTCCAGTGCACGAGGGGACGCCGCTGCGCTCGTTCGAGGCGTCGCTGTACGGCCTGGACACCAAGACGCTGACCGACATGCGGCAGTCGTACGAGCGGGACCCCGAGCGGTCGGCCGCGATCCAGCGGATGATCGAGGCGTCGCAGCATGCCGCCCGGCCGGACATCGTCGACCAGCGGGTGCGCGGCGTCGAGAACCGGCTCGCCGAGGCGAGGGCCCAGCGCGACCGGCGCAACGTGGCGGACCTGTTCCGCGCCAACGAGCAGGCCAACCGCCAGCAGGCGGCGGACCGCGACGTGCAGCGCCTGGAGCGTCGCCTGGCCCAGTTGCGCGACGAGCGCGACACGGCGGTCACCCTGCACGCGCTGCGGCAGGAGGACGACCCGACCGCGCACAGCTGGCGGGGCTACAGCGACGCCGAGCTGCGGATGGTGCACGACCACGTCCAGCAGCAGATCGAGCACGCGCGCCAGGGCGGACACCCGACCGAGCACCTGCAGAAGTTCGTGGACTTCACCCGGCAGCTCCAGGACGACCGGGCCGAGGCGAGTCGGTCCGAGGGGCGGCCGGCCCCGTGGTGGAACCGGGCGGCCGACGCGCTGTCCACGCTCACCGGCCCGCCGACGTTCGATCTGGACCTGGGCAACGGCCACCACGTCGACGCGCACGACGTCGGCGGCTTCTACAAGGTCAAGGACCGCGACGTCTTCATCAGCTCGCACCTGCTCGACGACCGGGTGAGCGCGGCCGAGCAGCAGCAGGTGCTCGACCAGGTTCACCAGTACATGACCACGGGGCTGACGCTGCACCGCGGCATCGCCGCTTTCCACCAGACCTGGCACGCGGTGGAGAACGGCGAGATCCCGCCGCGGGGCACCGAGAACCGGCCGAGCTTCGACACCGACCAGTCCCGGTACGTGCCATTCAGCGAGAGCTTCGACATCGCGGCGGGCGTCGCCATCGGCAACAGCAACATGGGGCCGGGCGACCAGCGGCAGTTCATCCACGGCTACGACCCGAGCGACCCGAACCAGCCGGTCGGCAAGGTGCTGACCAAGACCGTCTCGTTCGCCAACGGCGACGCCATCGCCTTCATGAACCCGGGCGAGACGATGATCGGTGGCCCCGTCCGGGACTACCAGACGACAACCTTCCGGATGAACACCCCGGCCAGCGAGGTGCTCGGTCCGAACGTGCACGGGCCGCTGAGCGCCATCGTGCCGCGGCGGCCGACGGCGGACGAGGTCGCCGCGTACGTCGACCAGTACGGCGCGCTGCGGCACGATCCCGACCACCCGCAGACGCTGCCGGAGCGCAACGCCCCGGAGTTCGACCACAACACCGAGGTGTCCGCTCCGCACCCGGTCGAGCCCGGCGCCGGTTCGGCGCCGCGGCGGCCCGAACACGTGTCGCAAGAGGACTGGAACCGCCAGTACAACGAGGGCCGCGACCGGGCTCCACATCGGACGGTACGGCTGGACGACCCGGATGTCGTCCGCAAGGTTGCGCGCACGCACGCCGACGGCCGGCCGGCGGACCTGAGCAAGGTCGACGGCAAGATCCACTACGACGTGCGCCGGATGGAGGTGGAGCCGGGCCGCTGGGTGCGGGAGCACACGGTCAAGCTGCACCTGGACCGGGGCCCCGGTGTCGACCAGTCCCATCTGGACGCACTGAAGCAGCGCATCCAGGACGGCGTCGACAAGGCGTTCAACAACCAGCACAAGCTGCCCAGCTCGGGCGACGAGCTGCACGTCCGGGTCGAGTTCCACGACGACCCCGCGGCGGCGCACGAGTCGATCAAGGTCAACCAGGACGGTGCGGTGAACCAGCACCGGTTCCCGTTGGACGCGACCGACCGCGAGTACGCGCACGAGATCGGCCACTACCTCGGCCTGCCCGACCGCTACAACGACCGGGCGCACAGCGAGGACAACCCGAACCGGATCTCGGGCAAGGACGACAACGTCCGGGTGCTCAACAGTGACGACGGTCGTCGGGCCAAGAACATCGACGGTGGTCGGCACGATCTGCGCAACCGGATCGACGACGGCAAGAGCCCGATGGGCGATGGTCTGGCGAATCCGAATTCCCGTTACCAGCCCAAGGACATCAAGGACATCGAGGATGTCGCGAACGACCACGCGGCCGTCCCCGACACCACGCACGGCATGTTCAGCGGGGAACACGAGGTGCCGCGGGGCCTGCACGCCAAGCCGCTGCCGGCCGAGCCGCAGATCCAGCGCCACCTGTACACCGGCTCCGGCATCGGCCGGTCCTTCGCCAGCCGGGTGAACGAGCACCTGGGCGCCGAGCACCAGAGCCGGGACGTCTGGAAGCAGGTCGCGGACGAGGTGCGCAACGACCCGGAGCGCTACCTGCCCGGTGTCGACCAGCGCACCCGTGACGACATCGCGAACCGGATCGAGTCCGGCAGCCACTGGGACGCCCGGCACGTCGAGGTCGCCAACAAGGCGGTCCCGCACGCGTTCCACACCGGGAACTTCGACGAGCACCCGGTCGGCTCGGGCCAGCACCAGGACCACGGCCCGGCCACCCACGAGGACCGCCGGGGCTTCTTCGACAAGATCAAGAACGCCTTCGCGTCCGAGCCGGAGCCGGAGCACATCGACCTCGGCAACGGCCACACGTTCGACGCGCACCGGGTCGGCGGCTTCCACAAGCTGGTCGGCCAGGACGTGTTCATCAGCTCGGAACTGGTCGACGGCCGGAATCCGGGGGACGCGGCGCTGGTCTACGGGCAGGTGCACGAGTACCTGACCAACGGGATCACGCTGCACCGGGGCATCGCGGCGTGGCACCCGACCTGGCACCACGTGCTGGGCGGCGAGATCCCGCCGCTGGGCAGCCGGGAGCACCCGGACTTCAGCACCTGGGACACCCGGTACGTGCCGTTCACCGCGGACCGCAACACCGCGGTCGGCGCGGCGATGTCCCAGCGCGGCATGCACGGCGGCGCCGACGACCGCCGCTTCGTGCACGGCTACGACCCGACCGACCCGGCCCATCCGGTCGGCATGGTGCTGAGCAAGCGGGTGACCCAGGGCGACGGCCACGCCGTCGCGTTCATCAACTCCTCCGAGACGCAGCTCGGCGGCCCGCTGCACGACTTCGACGCCGCGACCCTGCACATGGGCACGCCGCTGTCGCACGTCTTCGGCGGGCCGGACGACGGCCTCACGCTGGCCGACCACATGCCGGCGCGGCCGAACCAGCAGCAGGTCGCCGACTACGTCGCCGAGCACGGCGCCCTGCGGCACGACCCGAACGGCCCGGGCTGGCAGCGGCCGGCCCCCTCATGGCTGAACAAGGCGATCGGCGCGGTCACCGGCCAGCACACGCCGCCGCCCCTGGTGGAGCACACCTCGAACGGGGTGACGCTGCACCTCGGCCCGCACGACCTGCCGGCGCACGAGGTCGGCAACTTCTACAAGCTCGACGAGCACAACGCCTTCATCAGCAAGGACCTGTTCCGCGACGACGCGGATCCGCAGGACCGGGCCGACATCTTCGGCCAGGTCGACCGGTACCTGACCAACGGGCTGCGGTTGCAGCGTGGCATCCCGGCCTGGCACCCGACCTGGCACACGGTCGAGGAGGGCGTGATCCCGCCGCTGGGCATGGAGGACCACCCGAACTTCGACACCCGCGAGACCCGGTTCGTGCCGTTCACGACCGAGCGCAACATCGCCGGCGGCGCCGCGATCAGCAGGACCGGCATGGGCGAGGGCGACGACATCAAGTTCGTGCCCGGCTACGACCCGGCCGACGACCACTTCCCGGTCGGCATGATCCTGCACAAGACCGTCTCGGCGCACAACGGCGACGCGGTCGCGTTCATGGTGCCCGGCGAGACCCAGGTCGGCGGCCCGATCCAGAACTACGGGGCCGAGCGGATCACCATGGACACGCCGCTGTCGCGCGTGTACGACGACCCGGCGCTGACCGACCGGCTCGGTGACAGCATGCCGGCCAGGCCGACGCGGGGGCAGATCGACGCCTACGTCCACGAGCACGGCAGCCTGCGCAACGACCCGAACCCGGTGACGTCCCGGCCCGCGCCGCTGTTCGACCGGCACGGCGTCGTCGGCGAGACCGAGGCCGGCCCGTCCAACCACCGCAACGCCCTGCGGCTGGACGAGCAGGACCACCCCCGAGAGCCGTTCCAGCGACCGCAGCGCGCGCCGCGCCTGCCGGCCTTCGATCCGCTGGACTCGATCCGCGAGAACGACGAGCCCGAGCCGTACGACCACACCCAGCTGTCGAGCTACGTGCACGACGGCGACTCGCTGGGCCTGGGCAAGCTGGTCGACGGCGACCGGCTGGCCCACCAGACCCAGCAGGCCGTGCTGGAGCAGCTGCCGCACAGCGCCGAGGAGCGGGCGAACGCCCAGGGACTGGACGCCATCCACCACGTGGTGACACAGGACTTCGACTCGCTGCACGGCGACGGCCGCAGGTTCGAGATCCGGGTCGGCGACAAGGTATACGAGGCGACGGTGAAGGCCCGCACGGACCTCACCGACGCGCTGCACACCACCGAGGCCAACCGCGGCCTGGAGCGCTCCGGCGGCACCGACCGGTCCACCTCGGAGAGCACGACCAAGACCAAGCAGCACGACCTGTCCATGGGCGTCAGCGCCGGCAACGGCATCGGCGGCGGCAACGTGTTCGGCTCGATCCTGCACGCCGCCCCGACCGTCACGCTGGAGTCCGGCCACGGCGCCGGCCACTCGGTGGCGATCAGCCACACCGGCTCGGATGTCGTGCAGGGCAAGGCAACTCTGGAGATCTCGGTCACCGACAAGCACGGGGTCAACCCGAACCCGGCCGGCGGCGTGACCTTCGAGCACGAGGCCACGGTCGCGTTCCCGCACGAGAACAACACCCCCTCGCACGACACGACGCCGCGGCCGGTGCGGCTGGACGGGCTGGGCGTGTTCGGGGCCGAGTCGGTGCACGGCATCGGCGAGGCTTTCGACAAGGTCGCCGCCGACCTGCACCCGAAGATCACCGAGATCGGCTCGCCGGGCCGCAAGGTGCTGCAGCAGTTCGTCAGCGCCGGCAACGTCAAGGACAACCTGCCGGCGATGAGCAAGGACTGGATCTACTCGCCCGACCTGATCAGCTCGGACGGCAGCCGCATCGGCTCGGTCCGGATGCGGATCGAGCCGGCCGACGCCGCGCTGGAGAGCAGCGCCGGCGGCTACAAGATCGGCTCCACGCTGAGCGGGTCCGGCGGCCCCGGCCGGTCGAACACCTCGACCACCGGCGGCGAGCTCTGGCTGGGCGGCAGCGGGGCCGGCATCGCCGACCCGACGCACAGCATCGCCGCCGGCGCCAGCATCACCACCGCGTTCAGCAAGACCGACAGTCTCGGCACACAGGTGGGCGACGCCGCGAAGTGGGAGTCGGTGCTGGAGTCCGAGGGCGTCAGCGGCCTGTACAAGCTGGGCTTCCGGCTGCACATGCAGGTGATCGGGCACAACCCGGTGACCGTGCACGGCGCCTCCGCGCACGTCCGGATGTCCGGCCTGGAGGCGCACCACGCCGGTCTCGTCGTGCCCAACGGCGCGCACGGCGGCTTCCAGCCGACGCCGCAGGCCCACCACGCGCCGAGTTACCTGGCCGGCGGCAAGTCCCTGGGGCTGGCCAAGGTGTTCCACCTGTCCGGTGGCGACGAGGTGCGTGAGCGCGTCGAGGACACGTTGCGCAGCAACGAGGATCTCAAGGACCTGGCGCCGGACTTCGGCAGCGACAAGCTGAAGGAGGCCTCGCGCGGCGACACCGCGCTGGCCGCGGCCAACCGGCGCGAGCTGGACACCAAGCTGTCCGACGAGCACCTCAAGGCCAACATGAACAGCATGCTCGGCAAGGGCATGAAGATCCGGCTCAAGAAGCCGGGCCTGTTCTTCAACCGCTACGTCACCGTCACGGTCAGGGCCCGCCTGACCGGACTGGAGCACCTCGGCACGGCCCCGGACCACGCCATCAGCGGATCCGGTGCCACGTCGACGAAGCTGGGCGTCTCCAACACGGCCAAGAAGGGCGTGACGGTCTACGCGGACGGCCGGGTCACCACGCCGTTCGACGGCGGCCACGTCAAGGGCGCGCCGACGGCCTCGATCGGTGCGCAGTACGGCTACCAGCGGGCGCACTCCACCGAGGCCGGTCCGTCGACCGGACACAAGCTGTCCACCGGCGGCAGCGAGGACGTGCACGGCTTCAAGGCCAAGGTGCACTACGAGGTCACCGTCAGCGACCACAGCCGGGTGCGGTCGTGGATCCGCCGGATCACGCCCGGCACGCCTGGCCAGCACGTGCCGGAGGTGCACAACAACCCGCACGTGGCCCGGCCCGGTGGCCTCAGCCGGCCGCCGCGCGGCGAGGTCACGGTGATGGTGCCGGAGAGCCTGACCCGCGGCACCGCGGCGGCGCCGCACGTGGACAACCACGTCACCACGCGGATGGACACGCCGCCGTCGATCAACGACTTGCGCGCGCAGGCCCGCGGCACCCGGCAGCCGGAGTTCCAGCGGGTGGAGGCGATCATCGGCGCCGAGCACATCCAGCAGGCCGCGGAGGACGTCCTGGCCGACGCGGCCGGCGGCGACCGGTCGCTGTCGCTGAACGGCACGGTCAGCGCGGACGCGCTGCACCACGCCTTCAGCCCGGAGAACCTGACCGCCGACCCGCAGGTCGTCAAGCACGGCGTGCAGGTGGACGGCCTCCAGCACAACCGCCGGCTCGCGGACCGGGTCGGCGCGGTCGCCATGACCATGGAACTGGACAACCCGCGGATCGTGTCCATTTCGGACGACATCTCGCTGAAGCACGAGGACTCCGGCGGCTACTCGGCCTCCGGCGGCAAGCAGACCCAGCACTCCTTCGGCCTGAACCTGGGCACCTCCGCGTCCCGCAACGCGCTGACGCTGACCCCGGACGTGCCGCACGCCAAGGGCCGCGCCGGCGTGTTCGCGGTGGCGAGCCTGCGCAACTGGACGTGGACGTCGAAGCTGACGAAGTCGTTGGGCGGCACCGCCGAGCACGGCGTCTCCTCGCCGCACGGCCGGACCGTGCTGGTGCAGATGGACGCCCGGGTGCACCTGGTCGCGGAGTCGCGGCAGACGAGCATCCTGCACGACACCGACGTCCGCACCGCCGGCCGCACGGTCGAGCTGCCGGACAGCGTGTTCGTCCGCGTCACCGAGCAGGAAGCGCGGCAGATGGGCGCGCTGCCCGACCACAACCTGGGCGGCGACACGCCGATCGGCCCGAAGCCGGGCCTGCCGACGCCGAGCACCCTGGCCACCGAGCGGCCGTCGATCGGCTTCGGCCACGTGGAGCCGACCGGCGACCTGGTGAACCTGGTGCCGTCGCTGCGGGCGAACCTCGGCGAGCTCGGCCCGAAGCTGCTGCCGCAGTCCGTGCTGGACGACGCCATGGGCAACCTGCGCCGGATGGACGAACAGTCCTCTCAGGACGGTGTTCGATCTCTTGTGGACAGTGCGCTCAACGGTGGCGTCTCGCTGATGACACCGAAGCCCAACGTGTTCACCCACGACAACTACGAGGTCGTGCTGCACGCGCGGCCGACCGACGAGGGCGCGACGTACCTGGGCGTCAGCAACGACGGCAGCACGCTGTCACACGACGCCACGGGTGCGCTGTCCCAGGCCGATATGAAGGGCAAGGACGCCAGCTCCGGCGTCGGCGGCCGGCTGCTGGGCACGGGCCTGCCGCACCTGCCCGACTCGTCGGCCAGCATGACCGTCAACAACGCGACCTCGTTCAGCCTGAGCCACTCCACCGGCCACAGCACAACGAGGAACGACTCGACCGACATCACGCAGAGCAGCTCGGCCGGCGGCCCGCAGGCCCGCTACAAGCTGCCGGTCACCTTCCAGCTGGAGTTCAAGCACAAGGGCGAGTCGCTGGCGGTCTCCGACTCCGACCCGCACGACCTGGTGGTGCGCAAGCTGGCCGACGACGTCAGCACCGCCACCAACGGGCCGGTCGGCCACGAGGCGACCGTCGAGCACTTCCGCGACACGCCGCCGAGCGACCACGAGCAGTGGCAGCGCGACGGCGAGCGGCTGCCCGACGAGCTGCACGTGGACGACTTCACCGGCAACGTGGACGAGATCCGCCACGAGGCCCGGCAGCTGGCCGGCGACCTCAACACCACCGCCGCCCACGCGCTGACCACCACGCTCACCCCCGAGGTGATCAAGGCCAACATGCCGGCCATGGCCAAGGGGCCGGTCGAGCTGCCGGGCCTGAAGGAGGCCGGCGTCACCGCGTACGTCAAGCTGACCAACCCCCGGCTGGCCACCGTCAGCGACTCGGTCGACCTCGGCGGCGGCCGCACCGACCACAGCTCGATCGACACCTCGGTGAACCGGTCGGTGTCCGGCTCGGTGAACGCCATCATCGGCGGCCTCGGCGGCAACGTCACCGACCCGCCGCACAGCGCCCAGCACCGGGACGTCAACGCGGGCGGCACCGGCGTCTACTTCGACCGCGGCGGCATGGAGAACAACCGCAACCTCGGCTCCAGCGGCCCGGTCCACCCGGCCACCGGCAGCTCCACGTCCATTTCCGGCCGGACCAAGGTGGTGCTGCACGACACCGAGATCCGCCTGGTCAAGGGCGACCGCGGCGTCACGCTGAAGTTCGACGACTCGTCCCGGATCCGGGTGTACGACGACGGCTCGCTGCCCAGGGACGTCTCGGACGCCCAGGACAGGGTCCGCGACGCCGAGAAGAACTGGCAGGACGCGGAGAAGGACGTCGTCACCGCGCAGCACGCCGTGGACGACGAGTACCTGCGGGCCAGGCCGCGCATCGACCAGCTGCGCGACCAGCACCGGGACGAGCTGGCGGAGAACCTCCAGGACCAGCGCGACCACAACGACCACGTCAACCAGCTGCGCCAGCAGCTGTGGGACGCCTACGCCGGCGGCCACCTGGACCGGATCACGGACCTGGAGCGGCAGCTCGGCGAGGCCACCGAGCACGGCCGCCAGCTGGTGCTGGACCGCAACCGGTTGATGGCGCCGATCCGCGCCGTCGACCAGCCCCGCCAACAGGCCCGTGCCGCCGCGGTCGACGCCTACCGTCGGGCCCGGGAGGCCGAGGACGCGTGGTGGGCCGCCCGGCGGGAGCGGGACGCCGCGCTGGCCCGGCAGAACCCGACGCCGCCGCCGTCACGGGACGAGCCGACGCCGCCGGCCCAGCACCTGCCGGCGCTGGACCTCGGGCCGCAGTTCCGGATGAACGACGAGGAGCACGTCACCGCGTCGCTGGACGAGGATCTGAACCACCAGCGTCAGCAGTTGGACCTGAACGCCCACAACGGCGCCGTGCACATGGCGAACGCCGGCGCGGTGCGGGAGCGGTCCATGCGGGCGCTGCGGGACGGCGACCTGGCCGGCTTCCAGCAGAACCACGCGCTGCTGGACCGGATGCACGCCGAGGGCGAGCACCTCGTGCAGGACCGCGAGCGGATCGTCTCCGCGCCGGACGAGGACGCTGAGTCGACCCCTCATGGGCCGACTCGCCACGAGCCGGTGTCGCACGCGGACATCGACCTCGTCCGGGACGACGCGCCGCTGAACTTCGTGCGGCCGCAGGTCGGCCAGAACCGGTTCCACTACGAGATGCGCCGGATGGAGGTCAAACCGGGCACCTGGGTCCGCGAGGCCACCGTCAAGGTGCACATCGAGCCCGGCACCCGGACGCCGCACCAGGTCGACCAGCTGTGGAAGAAGCTGGAACAGGGCGCGGACCAGCAGTTCAACCACGAGCGGCTGCCCAACGGCGACCACTTCCGGGTGCGGCTGGAGCGGGTCGACGACCGGCTGGACGCGGACGTCCGCGCCAAGATCACCGAGTCCGGCCCGGACCGGCACGACACGTGGCGCCCGGACAGCACCGGCGAGCAGCTGGCGCACAAGATCGGCACCGCGCTGGGCCTGACCGAGCACCACACCGGCGAGAAGCTGACCCAGCACCACCTGGCGCAGTTGTCGCAGGAACCCAAGCGCGGCGTGGATTCCATGCCGCACGCGGACAGCCACGCCGACACCCGGCAGGACTGGTTCAGCGGCCACGACGCCGCCGGCCGTGAACGCCGGTTCCCGATGGGCCGGGTCACCCAGACCGACCTGCGGGACTCGTCCGGCAAGGTGTTCGGAACCTCCTTCTACAAGGAGGAATCCGACCAGCGCGCGGCCGACCGGTGGGCCCGTGGCGGCAACCCGGACCGCGTCTACCAGTACGACGCGGACGGCAAGGACCGCGGCGCCATCGACTCGGATCTCGTCACCAGCCGCCCGGGTATGGCCGACGAGTCCGCGGTGCTGGCCTTCCACGCCAACCCGTACACCGCCGGCCTGCACGTCCGCGGCCTCGGCACCGTGCACGTCCGCCCGGACACCATGGGCGAGATCGCCGCCCGCAGCAGCGGTTTCCTCAAGGCCGTCGGCGACGGCCGGCGCACCACGATGCTGCTGGCGTGCGAGGCCGGCGCGCAGACCGGACCCGGCGGCCTGGCCCACGACCTGCACAAGGCGTTGCAGCGCAAGGACCTCACCGACACGACGCTCGGCGGCAGCACGATCATGCGGTTCGGGCACCGCGACGGCGACCGGTTCACCGGGCTGGAGAGCGGCGGCCACTTCAACGTCTACGGCGAGGTGCTGCCCAGGCACGAGGCCGCGATGGTGGACGAGATGGTCCACGCCATGCAGAAGGGCTGGAAGTACGCCGGACACGACCACGTCCGGCCGGACGGCCGGATCGGACTGTCCGACCGTGCCGGCACGATCGCCCTGGCAAAGTCCCTTGTGGACAGTGCGGTGGCGAAGCTGCCGGCCAACGGCGGGCAGCTGGACCTCGCGGCCGTGCACAAGGCGGCGAGCAGGCACCAGCGGCCGGACATCGTCACCGCCACGGTGTTGTCGCACATCGCGTCCGACCCGAAGCTGGCCGGTTCGGTGCGCGCCATCGCCGACCGGTACCTCGACCGGCACGACCGCTGGGTGCCGGTGCCGGTCAGCGAGCATGTCCGGCGGCGGTTCACCGTCACCGGCAAGTCCACTTGGGACGATGATGCCGGCAGGGCGAGCCGCCCGGTCCGGCTGAACGCGGTGGGGGAGCACGGCCCGCTGTCCGAGCCGGTGAAGCACGAGCCGGTCACTGTCCCGTTCGGACGCAAGCAGACCACGCTGGAGCCCGGCCTGCGGTCCGAGCGCCTGGACGACTTCGCGCGCAAGCTGGCCGAGCTGGCCATCGAGCGGCAGGGCGACGGGCTGCCGCTGCCGGAGGCGCACATCAAGGGCTACGGCAACGGCTCGATGCTGGGCAACACCAAGGAGACCGCCGAGGCGACCGGCAAGCTCCGCGCCTCGGACACCCGTGAGCACCTGATCCACCTGGTGTCGCGGCACCTGGAGCGGATGACGCCGCCGAAGACGCGGGCGATCGACGTCGAGAAACTGGTGCCGGAGAACGGGATCCAGGGCGCGTATGAGCCCGGCCGCGCCAACTCGCGGGAGGCCGTGGTCACCCTGCACACCGCCGGCGAGAGCACTGTGCCGCACGGCGTCACGGAAAGCCGAGCCGCCGGCGACGGTCCGCTGGTGCACGAGGGCCGGGTGCTGGGCGCGAGCTTCTCGTCCACCAGCACGTCCCGCGTCCGGCGGTGGATCGCCACCGGCGGCTGGCGGCCCGAGCCGACGCCGCAGCCGGTGAACCCGCACCTGCTGGAGCCCATCCCGGACACGCCCGCCACGGCGTCTCTCGACGAGCACGGCCTGGCGGCGAGCCTGGCCGGGCACGGCGCCCACGACGACACCACCGACCTGGTTGTGTCATCGGCGAAGGACGCCGTGGACGGGACCCGGGCCCTGGAGGGTGAGGCGGCCGCCGGCAAGCTCGCGTCCGCGATGCCGCACGCCATGCGCCTGCTGGAGAAGGCCGGTGTGGTGGGCAAGCTCCTGCGGCAGGCCGGTGACGCCGTGACCGCCGGGCTGACCCTGTCGCACGTGCTGGAGGGCGTCGCTCGGGCCTACGCCCAGGGCGGCCCCGCGGTGGCGGCCGCCGCGGTCGCCCAGGACATGAAGCGGTTGGGGCTAGGCTTCGAACCGGTGCTGATCGAGGAGATGACGTCAGATGTCCGATGACCAGTGGATGCTGCTGGTCGACCCGGCCTGGCAGCCAGCCGAAGAGGGTCGATCGGCGGGACAGAACCCGCCGGCCGAGGCCGTGGTCGGGGGCTGGCTGGTGGCCGCCGACGGGGCGGTCGGCCGGTTCGAGCCGAACCCGGACTACGAGCCGGCCACACCGGAGTCGCCGACCGACCCGGTGGACGCCGCGCTGCGGCTGATGGCCGACGGCGAGGTCGACGCCGACGCGCTGTTCGCCGTGCTGCGCGAGTCCGAGTTCGGGGTCGCGCTGGACGAGCACCAGCGGCCGGTCATCGCCCCAGCGCCCGACGACGTGCTGTCGCTGCTGGTGACCACCGCCCCGGCGCACCGCGGCCGGGTGCGGGCCGAGGCGTGGCAGGTGGTGAACGCTGAGGAGCTGGCTGGCATGCTGGCCGAGCACGAGGTGGATGCCCTGGTCAACCCGGGTGCGCAGACCTCGACGCGGTTGCTGGCGTCGACCATCGCCGACGCCGCTGTTCACCCGGCCGGGTGAAGGTGTCTGGGGGGACCTGGCAGTATCGGGGGCGTGCGCGTGTCCCCCGTCCCCGGTGAGCCTTCGTGATCAACTGGTTGAAGTCGCGCCGGTCGAAGCCGCAGCGCCCCGTGCCCGCGGAGGCGCAGCCGCCGGTCGTCGAGTTCCAGACCCGGCAGGTGGGGGCGGCCCTGATCGTGTCGGCCCCGCCCGGGCCCGGTTGGCACGCGATGGCGCTGGCCGCCTCGGTGCCGGGCGATCCGGGGCGCACGATGGTCGTGGTGGACTTCCCTTCCGGGGACAACGGCGGCTACTGGAGCGCTCTGGTGCAGGCCCTGCGCGGGCGCGGGCCCGTGCGGCTGGCCGTGTCCGGCGCGGGCAGCGCCTCCGGCAGCGGGCCGACCCGGGCCATCGCGGCGCAGTGGCTGTCCGAGCAGTTGCACGCCGAGGTCGTCGCCCCTGACGGCACCCTGGTGCCGGTGCCCGGCGGCTCCACGTTCGTCGCCAACGCCCACGCCACCGGCGCCTGGCGCAGCTTCCACCCTGACAAGCCCAGCGAGTCCCTCGGCGCCCGATTCCCGTCGCCGGAGTGGGAGTCGTTCATGACCACGGCCCCTTGGCGGGCCGGTCCCGTGTCCGTGGCGGAGCCCGTGCCGACCGGGCTGTGGCTGCATGCGACGCCCAGCGCCGCCACCCGCCGGCATTCGACCCTGGCTTTCGGTGTGCCGGTGCGGATGGACGTGCTGACCGTTGTGCTGGGCGGCCCGGAGGAAGGGCGGCTGCCGTCGGCCGACCTGCGGGCGTTGTGGGAGGCGTTGCCGGAGGAGATCCGGCGTCGGGTCCGGTTCGCGTCGTTCGGGGCCGACCTGGGGCAGTTCGCCGCCGACACCATCGGCCGGCCCGTGATCGCCTACAACGGGCTGCCGCTGTCCACGGAGCGGGGCATCGAGGTCGGGATCGTGGCCGGGGACGGCCGCGCGACCTGGCGGTCCTTCGCCACCGAGCTCCGGTATCGGCCCGGGAAACCGCCGGAGGTCGTCGCCGCCCGTCCGCCCGTTGGTGGGCTGAAGCCGTTGCGGCCCGGGCTGTGGGAGCTCTCCGCCAACGTCGTCGTCGAGGCCGTGGCCGCCGGGTTGTGGGTTCGGGCCGCCGGGACCACGTCCGTCGACGTCGTTCGGGCCGCGCCGGTGGACCCGGAGTGGGCGCGGTTGACCGTCGGGGTGCCGGGGGAGCCCGTCGGGGACGAGGTCAGCGTGGCCGGCGCGAAGCTGTTCGCCGGCTTGGACGCGGAGACGCAGCGGGTGGTGCGTCTGGTCTTCGGCGAGGCCCCGGTCAAGGCTCTGGAACCCGAGGTTGAAGAGCCTGCTGCTGTCGACGACTTCGTTCTGGTGCCGGCCGTTGTCGAGGCTCCCGTTGTCGAGTCGCCGGTCGTGGCTGTTCCTTTGGAGCCTTCGGACCCGGTGCCGACCTCCGTCGACGTCGACGTCAACTACGACATCGGCGACGACCTGCCGACCATGGTGTTGTTGCGGCGTCAGATGGAACTCGTGCAGCTCACCGGTTCCGCCGCCTCGGTTGAGACGTGGTCGGCCCCCGTGGAGCCGCCGCCCGTGCCCGCCCGGATCGAGCCTTTCCTCGTGGATCCCGGCATCGACGTCGACACCATGCTCGACACTCTGGTCGCCGCCGAGACCGCTTTGGACGAGCACCGGGCCTGGGTGCGTCGCACTCTCGGCGACCAGTACGACTCGTATGCCAGCCGGGTGCTGCGGTTGTTGATTCAGCATCCTTCGCTCCGCGAGGGCGAATTGCAGTCCGTTGTCACCGATCTGGTGGCGGTGCTCGTCTATTTGGCCGCCGGCGAGCGCAAGGCCGATGAGGCCCTGTTGTCCGGCGATGTCGACGCCCTGCTGCCGTTCTTGAGTTGCGTCATTTCCGGCCTTCAGCGCCTGCCCGTCTACGAGGGTGTCGCTTTCTGTGGCGGCGCTGTGGATCCTGGCACCCACCGTGCCGGGGCCATCCTCACCGAGGTCAGCTTCTTGAACGCCGTCACCGCCCCCGAGGTTGCTCTGCCGGGCGATGCCGAGTTCGTCATCTGGTCCGACAGCGGCCGTCGCACCGGTTTTTTCGAGCCCGACCTGGATTCTATTGTCTTCTTGCCCGGCACCCGTTTTCAGGTGCTCGGCGTCGAGGACGGTCGGATCCTGTTGGGCGAGATCGGCGGCGGCGACCAGTTGGCCAAGTTGGAGGAGGCCGCCAAGCTGCGCGCCTCGACCGGCCCCGTGGCCGATCCCGTGCGTTTCGGCCGTTCCATCGGTTCCCCCGTGTAACTCAGTACCGGTGGGGCGTAACCGTGTGGGTGCGCCCTAGCGGCGTCGTCCACCGCGCATTGCCCTCGGCGTCCAGCGTCACCCGGTAGTTGTCGTGTTTGCGGTGGTGATGCCATGCGCACAACCCTTTGAGCTGCTTGGCCGTCGTCTTCCCTTTCGGCCAGGGAATGACGTGGTCGAGTTCCCGTATCGGGCTCGTGCACCCCGGCGCCGTGCACACCCCGCCGTCCTGCACCTTCACCATTTCCCTCATACGCGCGGTTGGCCGGTACTTCTTCGTGCTCATCGCCACCGCGTGCCGGTACTCGTCGAGCAGCACCCCGCGCCACGGCCCTCGCATCGCCAGCTCACGGGCCATGCCCGCCGCGATCGGCCCGTACCCGTCAAGCAGCCCCGGCTCTTCCGTGAGGCCCAGCAGCGTCTCCATCGGAACCGTCACGTGGACCTGCACCTCCCGCTCCCTGGCGTTGCCCAGGAACCGTTCGAGAAACGCGTCGGCCCTTTTCTGATCCGTGTTCCGCTCATCCGCCGGCAGGCCGGCGACGTCCTGCCTGAGCAGCTCTTGCGCCATGCTGGCCCGCACCGCCGGCAGGATCGCCTTGATCTGCGCCATCCCGTCCGGCAGCGGCTTGAACTCCACCCGCCGCTCCTTCTCCGCCTTCCGGCAGCGCCTCTGGTAGCCCTCCGGGTCGACCTGGGCCACCAGCTTGGTGGCCCGCCGTGCGAGTTGGCTCCGGTTGAGCCCCGCCGCCACCCCCACCAGCCGTCTTCCACCTCTGCGACAAGGCTCGGATCCCCCATATGGACCGTTCGCTCGTACACCACCTCCAGCCGCCGCAGATCGATCTCCCCGCGCCTCAGCTGCCCCACCATTCGCGGCAGCGCCTTCACCACCCCGCTGAATTCCTTCTGCCTCCCCACCGCCCTCTCCGGCTCCCTAGCCGCCATAGCCAACTCCGTCACGTCCTCCACCTGATTGAGCACCGCCAACTCCACTGCACTGGCAAACGCGCCGATCTTGCGCGCAAGAATGTAAGCCGTGACCTTCTGCTCTTCACTAAGCCGCTCGACATCCACCCCCGCCAGCAGATCCACCATCGCCCCGCAGGGCGCCACACCCTCCCACCCTCGGTTGATTTCTTCCATGTCTCCATATTACTAGAACACATGATCGAATTCGAATCACTAACGGGTGAATGTTTCATGCATAATCGCGCTCCGGCGACTCCGGCGACTCCGGCGACTCCGGCGACTCTGGCGATTCCGGCGACCCTGGAGACTCCGGCGATTCCGGCGACCCTGGCACCCCTGGCAATCCTGGCGCTCCTGCGTTAGGTGCCATTCAGCCATGGACCTCCCAACGGCCATATCAGTCATTCGAGCATGGACCTCCCAACGACCAACCAATACCCCTCCAGCGCCCCACCCCCTAACCTCCCAAAGAAGCGTGGATTTTGCGTGGAGGGGATCGATGTCGTACAATTGACTTCGCGAAGGGCAGGCCTGCCTACCCGCATTAGCCCTTCGCGACATCGATCAGTGGCTCCGCGCAAAATCCACGCGACCCACCGCAGAATTCCCGGCAGAGCCTCGCCCACCCCTACAGCTGCTGGCGTTTGGCTGCTCTGCCGCCACCACTCACCTCTCAACGTTCCAGGATCCAGAACAACCCCTTGGAGCCCACACCCCCCGCTTCCTAAACTCCCTCCGAACCTCACCCCACCCCAGAACCCCCGCCTCCCAGAACCCCCGCCACACGCCCCGCTCCCCGCACGACCCCCACATCCCCGCACCCCCCGCCCGCGACCACATCCCCCCGCCGCCGCGGCCCCACCCGCGGCGCTTCCATGCGGCACGCCGAGCCCCTCCCATCCCGGCCTGCCGCCCCCGTCCGGACGGGCTGCCGCCGAATCCCCCGTCCGGACGGGCCTCTACCCCCGCATCCCCCCAACCGTCCGACAACCGGAATGGGGACTTGCGCCCGAATAACCTCGGCCCTTAGGGATAACCGAGGGGATTGCGCGTGGTCATTTCCTGTATTACGTTCTGCGGAGCCGAGGGGCGAGGCCGGGAGCGTTAATTGATCAGCGAAGTGACGACCTTCGTTGGCCGGGGCAACGAAATGCGGGAGGCGGGGCGGCTGCTGGCGGGGGCGCGGCTGCTGACGTTGATCGGGGCGGGCGGGGTGGGCAAGACGAGGCTGGCGCAGCGTGTGGCGGCGCGGGCCGAAAAGGGCTTCGCGGACGGGGTGGTGTTCGTCGAGCTGGACGCGGTGCCGGACCCGGGGTTGCTGCCGCAGGTGGCGGCGGCGGAGCTGGGTCTGAGGGACGTCTCGACGGCGCCGATGCCGCAGCTGCTGGCGTTCCTGTCCGCCAAGAACATGCTGATCGTGCTGGACAACTGCGAGCACATGGCGCAGGCGTGCCGGGACTTCGTGAACGAGGTGCTGGACACGGCGCCGGGGGTTCGCTTCCTGACGACCAGCCGGCACGTGCTGGGTATCCCGGGCGAGCAGCTGCTGCCGGTGCGGCCGCTGGCGGTGCCGGAGCGGGTCGAGGACACGGTGGACGACGCGGTCACGCTGTTCACGGACCGTGCGATGTACGCGCTGCCGAACTTCCGGCTCAGTGACGACAACTGGGACACGGTGCTGGGCATCTGCTCCCGCCTCGACGGCATTCCACTGGCGATCGAGCTGGTGGTGCCCTGGCTGCGGGTGCTGTCCACGAACGACGTGCTGAGCCGCCTGGACGACACGTTCACGCTGATCACGGCGGAGGCGGCGGCCAGGCCGTCGAGGCAGCAGACGCTGATCGCGGCGGTGGACTGGAGCTACGCCCTGTGCGCGCCGGACGAGCAGGCGCTGTGGGCCCGGGCGGCGGTGTTCAGCGGCGGGTTCACGGTCGAGGCGGTCGTGGCGGTGTGCGCGGACGAGAGGATTCCGGCGACGGCGGTGCTGAGGCTGCTGGGCGGTCTGGTCGACAAGTCAGTGCTGGTCAGGGATGAAGTGGATGGCGTGACGCGGCTGCGCATGCTGTACACGATCCGGCAGTACGGCTTGCAGCTGCTGGCGGAGTCGGGTGAGGAGCGGGGAATCCGCGGCCGGCACCTCGACTATCAGCTCATGTTGGCGCAGCGCAACGAAAAGGAGTGGCTGGGCCCCAACCAGGTTGAGCTGGCGGCGGACACCAGGCGCGAGCACAACAACCTGCGTTCGGCGCTGGAGTTCGCGCTGACGGATCCCGAGCGCCGTGTCACGGGGGCGAGGCTGGCCAACGCACTCCAGTACTACTGGCTGGACTGCGGCTTCATCGGCGAAGGGCGTCGCTGGCTGGACCGGGTGCTGGAGGTCGAGAACCTGCCGACGGACGTCCGACAGAACGCGCTGTGGATCAACGCCTACTGCGCGATCGCCCTCGGCGAGGTGCCGGCCGGCAAGGTGTTGTCGGAACAGGCGGTGAGGATCGCCCGGGAGACGGGCGACGCGCTGATGATGGCCAACGCGATGCTCGCGTACGGCGGGGCGGCGTTCGTCGGCGGCGAGCTGGACTACGGGCTGTCGCTCTACCAGGTGTCGGTGGACCACTACGCGGCGGCGGAAGTCACGGATTGCCAGACGATCCTGGCCTACGCGGCGCTGGGCATGTGCGCGGCGTTCGCCGGCAGGTTCGACCGCGCGGTGACGGCGGCGGAGCAGGCGATCGAGCTCGCCGACCAGCACGGGGAACGCTGGACGCGCTCGTACGCGCACTACGCGGTGGCGCTGGCGACCTGGCAGTTGGGGCGGCTGGCGGAGGCGGCCGGGCACGCCATGACGAGCATCCGGATCAAGGACCAGTTCAACGACGTGCTCGGGCTGTCCATGCTGGTCGAGCTGATCGCCTGGATCGCGGCCTCGGCCGGGGCGATGCCGCAGGCGGCGGAGGTCCTTGGCGTGGCGAGCTCGATGTGGCGGCACACGGGCGGCGCGGCGTTCCTGGCCTCGGACAACTGGGCGGTGCCGCACAAGCGCTGCGAACGCGCGGCGCGCAAGGCGTTGGGGGACGAGCGATTCGACGCGATCCACGCCAAGGGCGCGGCGAGCGCGGCGAAGGTGGACGACGCGGTGGTGCACACGCTCAAGTTCGCGACCGTGCTGGCGGCCGCCCACGCCGAGGCGCCGTCCGTGCTGACCAGCCGTGAGGACGAGGTGGCGGAGCTGGCGGCGGCGGGGGCGTCCAACAAGGAGATCGCCTCCCGGCTGGTGATCTCCACGCGGACGGCCGAGAAGCACCTGGCCAACATCCTCCGCAAGCTCGGCTTCAGCTCACGAGCGCAGCTGGCGGCCTGGGTCGCCGACCGCCGCGCACAAGGCCAATAACGTCGATTAATTCGCCATTTTCATCAAATCGGGTGAAAAGCGTCGACAATCCTCAAGGTCAGCCTCACCAAGCGCGGGGATTGTGGCCGGTCCGGTCGTTGCATTACGTTCGGACGCTCGAAATCCCCCGTGGCGGGAGCGCATCGTGAGCTGTCAGCTGACCACCTTTGTTGGTCGCGACGCCGAACTCGCGACGGCCGGCCGCCTGCTCGGCAGCGTGCGGCTGCTCACCCTGTTCGGCCCGGCCGGCGTCGGCAAGACCCGCATCGCCCGCCGGCTGGCCCACGAGGCGCGCTTCCCCGACGGCGTGGCCGTGATCGAACTGGACGCGGTGACCGACCCGGCGCTGTTGCCGCAGGTGGCGGCCACCCATCTCGGCCTGCGGGAGGCCGGGCAGCTCATCTCCTGGCTCAGCCCCAGATCCATGCTCATCGTGCTCGACAACTGCGAGCACATGGTCGCCGCCTGCCGTGAGTTCGTCACGGCGGTGCTGGCCGCGGCGCCGGAGGTCCGCTTCCTCACCACGAGCCGGCACGTGCTCGGTATCGCCGGCGAGCAGCTGCTGCCGATCCGCCCGCTGCCGGTGCCCGACCGCTACCAGCCCGACCGTCACGTGACCGACGACGCCGTCGCCCTGTTCGCCGACCGGGCCGCCTTCGCGCTGCCGAACTTCACCGTCAACGACGACAACGGCGACACCGTGCTGGGCATCTGCTCGCGGCTCGACGGCATCCCGCTGGCGATCGAGCTGGTGGTGCCCTGGCTGCGGGTGATGTCGGCGCACGACGTCCTGACCCGGCTGGACGACACGTTCACGCTGTTCACGCCCGAGGCCGCGGCCCGGCCGACGCGCCAGCGGACGCTGATCGCCGCGGTGGACTGGAGCTTCGCGCTCTGCACTCCCGACGAGCAAAGCCTGTGGGCGAGGGCGTCAGTGTTCACCGGCGGCTTCACGGTCGAGGCCGCCGCCGCGGTGTGCACCGACGAGCGCATCACCGCCACGGCGCTGTTGCGGCTGCTGGGTGCCCTCGTCGACAAGTCCGTGCTGGTACGGGACGAAGTCGGCGGCGTGACCCGGCTGCGCATGCTCAACACCATCCGCCACCACGGCCTGCGGCGGCTGGCGGAATCGGGCGACGAGCGGCAGTTCCGCCGCCGGCACCTCGACCACTTCCGCCGCTTGGTCGAGGGCATCGCCCGGCAGTGGTGCGGCCCCGACCAGATCGAGCTGCTGACGCAGATTCGCCGCGAGCACGGCAATCTCCGTGCCGCACTGGAGTTCGGCCTCGGCGAGCAGAAGTTCGCCGCCGCCCGGCTGGCCACGGCGCTGTCCTTCTACTGGCCGTGCGGATGGATCGGCGAGTCCCGGCGCTGGCTCGATCAGGTGCTGAGCATCGACGCGCTGCCCACCGCGATACGCCAGGATGCGTTGTGCCTCAACTCGTACGCCGCGACCGCGCTCGGGGAACTGGCCGAGGGCAGGCGTTTCGCCGAGGAAGCGACCGCGATCGCCCACGAGACGGGCGATCCGCTGATGATGGCCAACGCCCTGCTGGTCGCCGGCGGCTCCGCGTTCGCGAACGGCGAGCTCGCCCTCGCCGAGCGGCACCATGCCCGCGCCGCCGAGTTCTACCTGCGGGCCAACGTGATCGACTGTCGAATCGTGTTGGCCTACGCGTCGACGGCCATGGCGGCGGCCGCTCAAGGCGACCTCGCCCGGGCCGAAGTCCTTGCCGCCCAAGCGTTCGCGATCGCCGAAGCTCGGGGCGAGCGCTGGGCCCAGTCCTACGCGCACCACGCGCTCGCCCTGGCCCATTGGCGCGTGGGCCGTCACGCCGAGGCCGCTCGGCACGCCGTGACGAGCCTGCGGCTGAAGGCCCAGTTCAACGACCTGTTCGGGCTGGCCGCGCTGGGTGAGACGGTGGCCCGGATCGCCGCCTCCGTGTGTCCGGCCCAGCAGGCGGCCGAGGCGCTCGGTGTCGCGAACACGGTGTGGCGGCACCTGGGCGGCAATCGGCGGCTGCCCGACATCGATCGCGCCGGCCTCGACGACGCCGTCGACCACCTGCTCAAGCTCGCCACCGTCATCGCCGAGGCCACGGACGACGGCCCCGAGACCCTGACCGGCCGGGAGCGCCAGGTCGCCGACCTGGTCGCGGCCGGCGCGTCCAACAAGGAGATCGCCGCGCGCCTGGTGATCTCCATCCGCACGGCGGAGAAGCACCTGGCCAACATCACCAAGAAGCTGGCCTTCACATCACGTTCCCAGCTCGCGGCCTGGGTCGTCGACCGAAGAACGGCCTAGGCGGCCAAGCACACCTCGCGCATCGCGGCGTCGGCGACGCGGCGCAGCCACAGCAGGGCCCGCGCCCGATCGGCCTCGTTGCCGGCGTCCTCCAGGACCAGGGCGACGACGGGCGGCTTGGGCAGTCGCAGCGGCACGGCCAGGCAGGTGGAGCCGTCGGGGCCGGTGAGTTCGGCGAAGCCGCGCTGCCGGATGCGTATGAGGTCGCCGCCGAGCTCGGCCGTCTCGGACGGGCCGAGGCCGGCCAGACGGACGAGGTTGCGGGCGGCGGTTTCGTCGTTGGCCAGCAGCAGCCGCCCGGCGGCGGACATCTGGGCCGGCGACCGACCGCTGTCGTCGCACGGGCCCCACACGTGCCGGTGGCCGTAGACGCGGTGCGCGAACTCCACCTCGGCGCCGTCGAGCACGGCCAGGCCGGCGGTCATTCCGGTGCGCACCAACAGGTCCCCGAGGAACGGGGCGACCAGTCGCAGGACCTCGCGGTGGGTGCGTGGCTTCGGCGACGCGGGCCGGGCCGGCTGGTAGTGCGTGCCGACGCGGGCGACCAGGCCGGCCGAGGTCAGGGCGCACAGCATGCGGTGGGTGGTCGACTTGGCGATCCCGGTGCGCACGCTGAGCTCGGTCAGCCGCATCGGGGTGCCGCCCTCGCGGAGCGCCGTGAGCACCATCAGCGCCTTCCCGATCGATCGTGGCAAGCGCTGGTCGTCCACGTCACACCTCCGGTTCGAGCTTGACGGTGACAGCCTCCTCCGCCGCGGCACGGCCAGCTATTGGTGAAGATACGCACCTTCATCCGTCGGGGATGACCTACGCAGCGCGCGGCCGGTCTACGTAGTCGCTGCTCGGCGTACGTAGTGGCGGTGTCGAGTCCGTGTGGAGAAGACGTGGAGATCGGGGGCGCACTCTGGTCACATGAGCGAAAACTTCCGGGACTTCACCGACGTGCTGGAGCAGGTCTACCAGGAGCAGGACGCCCTGGACGCGGCCGACGAGCGCCTGGTCACCGGGCTACGAGTGGCGGTGGACGGCCCCGCGGCCGCCCTGCGCGACGCGGCCTGAGCAAGTCTCGTTTTGGCGGGCAGTGCCCGCCTGACCCCGTGTTCACGCCATATGAGGCATGATCGCCCGACATGGGGATGATCGACGGCGTGGTGGGCGTCGGGGAACTGCCGCCGACGACGCAGCCGTCGACCGCCGGGCCACTGGAACGGCTGGCCGTCTGGCGGCCCACCGACACCGTTCGCGGCTGGATCGTCACCCTCTCGGTCACGCTCGTCGGCGCCCTGGTCCGATTCTGGAATCTGGGCTGGCCGACCGACCGCGGCACACCCGTCTTCGACGAGAAGTACTACGCGCCGGAAGCGTGGCAGATGCTGCGCAACGGCGGCTTCGAGGACGATGTCGGCTACAACTACGCCTTCATCGTGCACCCGCCGGTCGGGAAATACCTCATCGCCGTCGGCGAATGGCTGTTCGGCTACGACGGTTGGGGTTGGCGTTTCTCCTCGGCGGTGGCCGGGGTCGTCTGCGTCTTCCTGGTCATTCGCATCGGGCGTCGCCTGACCCGTTCCACGATGCTGGGCGCGCTGGCCGGCGTGCTGCTGATCTGCGACGGCGTCAGCCATGTGCAGTCCCGCACCGCGTTGCTGGACGTTTTCGTGGCGCTTTTCGTGGTGATCGCCTTCGCCTGCCTGCTGGTCGACCGGGACCAGGTGCGCAATCGCTTGGCGGTAGCCGTCGACGAGGGCTGGGTGGAGGAATCCCGGTGGGGGCCGCGTCTGGGTTTCCGCTGGTGGCGATTCGCCGCCGGCATTTCCCTCGGCCTGGCCTGCGGCGTCAAGTGGAACGGCCTCTACTACATCGTCGCCTTTGGCCTGCTTTCCGTCATCTGGGATGCGACGGCCCGGCGTGCGGCCGGTGTGGAAAGGCCGTGGATCGGGGCTCTCGTCCGGGACGTGCTGCCCGCGCTGTGGTCGCTCGTGGTGATCGCCGTGGCGGTGTATTTCGCCACGTGGTGGGGATGGTTCGGCAGCGAGACCGGCGTCGACCGCAATTTTTTCGGCACGGCGCTGCGATCGTTCTTCTACTACGAGGGCGACGTGCTGAAGTTCCACGAGTCGCTGCTCAGCTCCAATCACCACCATTACTGGGAATCGAAGCCGTGGACATGGCCCATGGGCCTGCGGCCGATGCTCTACTACATCGAGCAGGGCCCCAACCCGTACGCCACCGGCTGCGGCGCCATCCAGTGCGTGCGGGCCGAGATGCTGGTCGGCACGCCGGCGATGTGGTGGCTGGCCTTCCCCATGATCGGCTGGTCGCTGTGGCGGGCCATCATCAAGTTCGACTGGCGCCACGCCGCCGTCATGGTCGGCTACATGGCCGGCCTGCTGCCCTGGTTCCTCAGCATCGACCGGCAGATGTTCTTCTTCTACGTCACGCCCATGGCGCCGTTCCTCGTGCTGGGCCTGGTCTTGGCCTGCGGCGACATCCTCGGCCGCGCTCGTGCCGGCGTCGAACGCCGCGGCACCGGCCTCCTGGTCGTCGCCATCTACACCGGCCTGGTCGTGGCCAACTTCGCCTGGCTCTGGCCCATCCTCAACGGCGACCTGATCACCAATGCCCAGTGGCAGGCCGAACTCTGGCTCCCCAGCTGGCGCTGAGCCCCCCTCCTTATGCAGGGAAGGACGCCTTACCCGCGTTGAACGAGGGTAAGGCGTCCTTCCCTGCATAACCGGGGGTCAGAGGATGCGGCCGCGGGGGGTGCGGCGGAGGTTGCGGCTGATGGTGATGCGCTTGAGCCAGGGGCCGGCGAGGCGGCCGTGGGCGACGCGGTAGTTGTCGAGCAGCAGGAGGCTGCCGGCATCCAGCACGACGTCGGGGCGCAGCCGGTCGAGCGAGGCCAGCAGGTGGTCGAGGGCCAGGCGGGCCTCGGGGTCGACGGGCAGGCAGCGGTCGAGCCGGAGGTAGGGGTCGGCGGGGTCGCCGGACAGCACGGCGGCGGGCCCGTCGGAGAAGCGGAAGCGGGGCTGGGCCAGGGTTTCCCGGGTGGGGTCGTCGAGGTCGAGGTCACGGGCCGACGCCAGCGCGGCGGAGCATTCGCCCATGGCGAGAAACGCCAGGTAATCGGTGTGGGAACCGCACTCGGTGTGCAGATCGCGACGGTCGAGCGAGGTGGGGAGAATGTTCTGCACCATGCGGCCGTTCTGCGTGCCGGCGCGGGCGAACGGATCGCCGACGCACATGGCGCACAGGGCGAGAATGGTGTCCTCGACGAGGTTGCGGTCCTGGAAATGC
Organism: Kutzneria sp. NPDC051319; assembly: GCF_040682195.1. Classification (NCBI taxonomy): domain Bacteria; kingdom Bacillati; phylum Actinomycetota; class Actinomycetes; order Pseudonocardiales; family Pseudonocardiaceae; genus Kutzneria; species Kutzneria sp. NPDC051319. Next base: position 137,192 of record NZ_JBFBAM010000013.1, read on the forward strand.
GACACGTTCCAGTGCGGCGGGGTCTCGGCGTCGCCGACGGGAAGGCCGCGGATCACGCAGGCGGCGTGCGACTCGGTCATGCGGAACCGCCAGAGGAAGTCGCGCAGCCCCACCGGCAACAATTCCAGGTCGAGCCAGTGCCGGTCGTAGAACTCCGGTTCGGCCGGCCGGACGCCGGATTCGGCGAGCGCGGTCACATCGGTGAGCAGACGGTCGGCGGCGCGCTGGTCGAGGTGGTATTCGTGCGGCGGGCGGATGCGGTGGTGCGGTGGCGAGCGAAACGCCGTGGCCATCGGTCATCCGTTCCGTCAGGCGAATGGGTGTGACGACGCTACGGCGGCACTCCGGTGAACGGCAAGGAGTGCGGGGGTTCGCGGGCAGGTCACGGCCCCGATTAAGGCAGGGCTGAGGTGTACTTGATCAAGGCTTGATGCTGGCGTTTCGCCGGCCGCCGCCGATCGGCTGCGCATTCGGCCGTCCCGGGTTGCGCGCCACCCCCGGGCTCCGCTCTGATGGCAGGCGTGGACGGTCTGGCGGTGCGCCTGTTCGGGCAGGTGGGCGCGACGTTCGGCGGCGCCGGGCTGAATCTGGGCGCGCCGGGGCCGAGATCGCTGTTCGCGCGGCTGGCGCTCAGCGCGGGCGAGACCGTGACCGCGGACGACCTGGTGGACGCGCTGTGGGGCGAGGCGCCGCCCCGCACGGCACGGTCCACTGTGTACACATACGTCTCCACGCTGCGCAAAGCATTGGGCGACATGGTGATCGGCAGTAGGGCCGGCTACCGGCTGGCCCTGCCGCCGGAGGCGGTCGACCTGCGGCGGTTCGAGACCGGCTTCCGCGACGCACGCCGGCTGTGGTTGGCCGACGATTTCTGCGGCGCGCTGGCGCAGTGCGAGCAGGCTGTCCAGGAATGGCGCGGCACGCCGCTGGCCGGCGCGGTCGGCCCGTTCGTGCAGCGCGAACGCGACCGGCTGGAGGCGCTCCGGGTCGACGTCCAGGAGCTGCGCTGCGCCGCGTTGATCGAGGTCGGTCGGGCGGACGAGACGATCGTCGACCTGTCCGAGCTGGCCGCCGCGAACCCGCTGCGCGAACGGCCGCACGCGCTGCTGATGACCGCCCAGCACCGCACCGGCCGGACCGCCGAGGCCCACCGGACCTACGACCGCGTCCGCAAGGCCCTCGACGAGGAACTCGGCATCGAACCCGGCCGAGCCCTGCGCGAGGCGTTCGAGCTGATGCGTGAACCGACCGAGGCGGCGGTGGTGCCGGCGCAGTTGCCGCACGGCGTCGCCCACTTCACCGGCCGCGCCCGCATGCTGCAACAGCTCCAGACGGCCGAGCCCGGCTCGGTGGCGGTCATCGACGGCCAGGCCGGCGTCGGCAAAACCACGCTGGCCGTGCGGTTCGCGCACCTGGTGGCCGACCGCTTCCCCGACGGCCAGTTGTTCGTCGACCTGCGCGGATTCGACGCCAGGGCCAAGCCGGTCACCGTCGCCGAGGCACTCAACCGCATGCTGCGCGCCCTCGGAGCCGAGGACCAGCCGGCCGATCGCGGCGAGCACTACCGGTCGCTGCTGGCCGACCGCAAAGTCCTTGTGGTGCTGGACAATGCCGCCAACGCCGAGCAGGTGCGCCCGCTGCTGCCCAACGCCCGCGGCTGCCTCACGGTCGTCACCAGCCGCAACCGGCTCACCCTCGACGGGCCGCGCGTCGGCCTGAACACGTTGTCCCCGGCGGAATCCGTGGCCCTGCTGGCCAGCGTGCTCGGCGCCGACCGCGTCCGCCAGGACCCCGACGCCGCCGGCGAGCTGGCCGAGCAGTGCGGGCACCTGCCGCTGGCGCTGCGGGTGGCGGCCGAACGCATGGGCTCGGGCTCGTACGCGCTGGTGGACATGGTCAGGGAGCTGCGGCGTGAGGAGGACCGCCTTGACGCCCTCGCCGACTCCGACGACGAGCTCTCGGACGTGCGGGCGGTCTTCCGCCTGTCCTACCGGTCCCTGGAACCGTTGCCGGCACGGGCTTTCCGGCTGCTGGGACGGCATCCCGGCACCGAGATCGACCTGCACGAGGCGGCCGCGCTGTTCGACGCCGACCTCGACACAGCCCGCGACACCATGGCCGGGCTGCTCCGCCAGCACCTCGTCGAGCAGACCGCGACCGACACCTACCGTCTGCACGACCTGCTGCGGATCTTCGCGGCCGAGCAGCCCGAGGCCGATGCCGACGCCGCCGTGCTCCGGCTGATCGAATGCGCCCTGGCCTCGGCCCACGCCGCCCGGGTGGAGCTCACGCCGGGCCTCGGCGACGTCGTGCACGACGCGAACTGCCCGCACCTCACGCCGATCGGCTACGACGCGGCCCTGGTGTGGGCGGCCGAGCGGCTGCCGACCCTGGCCGCCACGGTGCGGGCCGCCGCCGACCGTGGGCACGACCGGCTGGCCGCGCAGCTCGCGGCCACACTGGCCGTGCTGTGTTACGGCACGAGCCACTGGACGTTGTGGCTACAGGTGATCGACATCGGCCTGGCCGCCGCCCGCCGCACCGGCGACCTGCTCAACATCGCCCGGCTGTGCAACGACGCCGGCGTGGCCTACCACTACTTCCTCAACCGGCCGGACATCGCCGCCGAATGCCACGAGGCCGCCGCGGAGATCCTCGTGCAGCTGGACCCCGAAGATCCTTCGGTGGCGGCCAACCTCGCCGTCGCGCACACCCGCCTGGACCGGCACCGCGGCTCCCTGGCGCTGCTGGAACGCGACCTGCATACCGCCCGTGAGCAGGGAAACCTGTTCCTGGAGGCCATAGCGGCGCTCAACCTGAGCGAGCTGCTGTCGGAGCGGGGCGAGTCGGAGCGGGCGCTCGAATACGCCCGCGAGGGCGCCGAGCTGCTCAAGCGGACCGGCTCCCGGCACCGGCACATGGTCGGCCACGCCACCGAGAACCGCGGCGTCGCACTGCTGGCCGGCGGTCACCTGGCCGAGGCGATCGGGCACCTGGAGGAGGCGCTGGCCATCTGGCAGGAGCTGGGCAACCAGCGGGCCATGGGCACGGCCATGCACGCGCTGGCCGAGGCCCGTCACCGCGCCGGGCACACCGCGGGCGTCCGGGAGCTGCTGACCGCCGCGCTGCCGCTGGCCGCCGACCACACGAGGGCCAGCGCCATCCGGGCGCTGCTGGCCGAGGTCAGCGCGGCAGCTTCACCACGGTGACGAAGAAGTCGTCGATCTGGCGGATGATGTCGATGAACCGGTCGAAGTCCACCGGCTTGGTGACGTACGCGTTGGCGTGCAGGTCGTAGCTGCGCAGGATGTCCTCCTCCGCCTCGGAGGTGGTCAGCACCACCACCGGGATGGTGCGCAGCGACTCGTCCGACTTGATCTCGGCCAGCACCTCGCGGCCGTCCTTGCGCGGCAGGTTGAGGTCGAGCAGCACCAGGCCCGGCCGGGGCGCGTCGGCGTGCTCGCCCTCGCGGCGCAGGAACTGGATCGCCTCGACGCCGTCGGCCACCACGTGCAGCTTGTTGCGCAGCTTGTGATGCTCGAAGGCCTCGCGGGTCATCAGCACGTCGCCGGGGTCGTCCTCGACCAGCAGCACGTCGACGACGTCCACGAACGATTCGGTCACTGTTCCTCCTCGACGACCGGCAGCGTGAACCGGAACACGGTGCCGCGTTCGGCGTCGGTGTCCAGCCAGATCCGGCCGCCGTGGTACTCGATGATCTTGCGGCACATCGCCAGCCCGATCCCGGTGCCCGGGTAGGCGTCCTTCGGATGCAGCCGCTGGAAGATCACGAAGACGCGGTCAGCGTACTCCGGCTCGATCCCGATGCCGTTGTCGGCGCACGTGAACGTCCAGACGTCGTCGTCACGCGAAGCGGACAGCGTGACCTTGGGCGGGTCCTCGCCGTGGAACTTCACGGCATTGCCCAGCAGGTTCTGGAACACCGCCGCGAGCAGCGCCGGCTCGCCCCGCACCGACGGCAGCGGACCGGCCTCGATCTGCGCCCCGGTCTCCTCGATCATCGTGTCCAGGTTGGCGATGGCCTGCGCGACCACGTCGTCGCAGTTGACGAGCACCTTCTCCCGGGTCAGCCGGCCGACCCGGGAGAAGGCCAGCAGGTCGTTGATCAGGATCTGCATGCGCTTGGCCCCGTCCACCGCGAAGCCGATGTACTGGTCGGCCCGCTCGTCCAGCTGCCCCTTGTAGCGGCGCTCCAGCAGCTGGCAGAAGCTGGCCACCTTGCGCAGCGGCTCCTGCAGGTCGTGCGAGGCGACGTAGGCGAACTGCTCCAGGTCGCGGTTGGAGCGGGCCAGCTCGTCATGCACCTGCTTGAGCGTGTCCAGCTCGTCGACGATGTGCAGCCGCATGAGGTCGACGTCGGCGCCGAGGCTGGCGATCTCCCGCGGCCCGCCGACGGACACCTTGCGCTGGAACTGGCCGTCCGCGACCAGCCGCACCTCGCCGGCCAGCTTCGACACCGGCCGCACGACGCCGAAGTGGGCCAGCAGGGCCAGCAGCACGATCAGCGCCAGCAGCGCGGCGGCGACGCTGACGCCGACCACCACCAGGTTGTCGGCGGCGGTGGCCAGCGCCGCCCGGCCGGTGGTCCGTGCGGCCGAGAGCTGCGACTCCTGGTCGCTCAACGCGCCCCGGACCTGGTCGAACAGCGCCTTGCCGCGCTCGATGTCGCCCGCCTCGGCCCGTTTCAGCGCCGGCTCGGCGTACTCGGCGCGCCACTGGTTCGCCGCCTGTTGCACGGCGTCCAGGGCCGCGCCGGCCGAGGTCAGATCCCCGGTCTGGAGCGCACGCAGGGCGGCCACCGCCTTGGCCTCCTGCTGCTGGCCGTCCTGGTACGGCTGGAGGAAGTCCTGCCGGCCGGTCAGCACGTAGCCGCGGACGCCGGTCTCCTCGTCGACCAGGGCGTTCGCCAGGGCCAGCGCTTGCCGCGACGCCGGGTCGGCCTGGTCCACGACCAGCGACCGGGCCGCGTTGAGGCTGTGCAGCGCCCCCGCACCCATCCCGACGGCGGCCGCCACCACCAGCACCATCACCACGACCACAGCCAGATACCAACGTTGCAGCGGCCAGCCCGGCCCGGTTCTCTCGTCCATGATCTCTCCAGCATCGGCCAGCGCGCGGTCGAGTGCAGTGCGAGCGCGGCCCCGGATTTTTTCACATGCGCTTCCCGTGTGGCATCGGGGCGCGCGCCGCCGCCGACCTGAGCCGACGGCCGTGCACTCACGTGAATGCGTCAATCCGGATGGGAGCAGAAAATGGTCGACAGCCCCGCCGGAAGCCGGTGGGCTGTGGTTTTGTGCGGAATTCCGGCTCGCGATGGCCGGAAACCGATGCCGTCGACAATGGTAATTCGACCGGCCGGAATTGTTATCGGCTGTCGTCGAGCATGACGATGGCGATGTCGTCGTCCAGCTCGCCGACGGTGGTCCGCTCCACCGCGGCCAGCAGCTCGCCGGCCAGACCCGACCGGTCGCAGCGGGCCACCAGGTCGACCAGGCCCTCCACGTCCAGCCGGTCCGAGCCGGCGCCGACGCGGCCCTCGATCAGGCCGTCGGTGTACAGCAGCAGCGACCAGCCCGGCGGCAGCGGCAGCTCCAGCGCCGACCACTTGGCCTCGGTCAGCACGCCCAGGGGCAGCCCGGCCCGATCCCGAGGCAGCGGCCGGGGGCCGGTGTCGTCGATGAGGATCGGCGACGGATGGCCCGCGATGTACACGGCGGCCGACGACTGGTCCGGGGCGATCGTGGCCATGCACAGCGTGGTGAAGATGCCCTCGCGGTGCCGCTCGTGGATCAGCAGCTCCTGGAGCGTGTTCAGCACCTGGTCGTCGGCCTGCCCGGCCAGCACCAGGGTCCGCCAGGCGATCCGCAGGCACACGCCGAGGGCCGCCTCGTCGGGGCCGTGCCCGCAGACGTCGCCGATCACCACGTGCAGCGACCCGTCGGCGCCGGTCACGGCGTCGAAGAAATCGCCGCCGAGCTGCATGCGCCGCCGCCCGGGGCGGTAGCGCGACGTCAGCACGGGCGAGTCCTCGGTCAGCAGCGGCGAGGGCAGCAGGCCCCGCTCCAGGCGGGCCGTCTCCTGGGCCACCAGCCGCTCCTCGCGGAGCTGGCGGTGCGTGTCCTCGGCCCGGCGGCGTTCCACCGCGTACCGGATGCCGCGCAGCAGCAGCGAACCGTCGACCTGTCCCTTGACGAGGTAGTCCTGCGCGCCGACGGCGAGCGCCTGGATACCGCGCTCCTCGTCGTCGTGACCGGTCAGCACCAGCACCGCCGCCTGGCCCGCGTGCTCCAGGATGCGGCGCAGGCCGTCCAGCCCGCTCGCGTCCGGCAGCCCGAGGTCGAGCAGCACGCAGTCGAAACCGGGCAGCAGCCCCACCGCGTCACCCGCGGTCCGCGCGCGGGTCACGTCGACCCGCGCTCCCACCTCGTCGAGCAGCGCGGTGACCAGCACGGCGTCACCGTCATCGTCCTCGACCAGCAGCACCTGCACCTGTCGTGCCCTTTCGTGCCGAAACTCCGCCGGAGCCGATCTTATGTGTGTGACACTCCGGGCACGCATCGATGGTCGCCCGCACGTGTCTGTTGTGACGGACGTGTTGTCTTCCTACGGTGCGAACCACCCATCCGGTCCTGGCTGTTGCGCCGGATGGCGTCGACAGCTCCGTGAGATTGGACTAATTCCCGTGGCGCACAAGCGTTACGCAGTCGCGATAGCGGCTGCCCTGATGACGGCGGGCGCGCTCGCCGCCGCCCCGGCCGGCGCGGTCGCCGACGGCCACGACGCAACCCCCGGCATGTTCCCGTTCTCGGTGAAGTTCACCATGACGAACATCCCCAACCCGGACGGCACCACCCGGTCCAGCGCCTGCTCCGGCGCCCTGATCGCGCCCCAGTGGGTGATCACCGCCGGCCACTGCTTCCACGACGTCAACCGCAACCCGGTCAGCGGCCCGGTGCCCTATCCGACGACGGCGACCCTGGGCAAGGTCGACCTCGCCGACAGCGGCGGCCACACCGCCAACGTCGTCGAGGTGCGGCAGGCCCCCAAGGGCGACATCGCGCTGGGCAAGCTGGACAAGCCCGTCTACGGCGTGCTGCCGCTGCTGGTGAGCCGCCAGCAGCCGACCGTGGGCCAGCAGCTCACGATCGCCGGCTGGGGCGCCAAGGACTCGGTGAACCCGACCCCCGGCACGCACATGACCTACGGCGGCGTCGCCGTCCAGACCGTCGAGGACGTCAACCTGCTGGTGCACGGCGTCTCCCCGGCGGCGGACACCAGCGCCTGCCTGTACGACTCGGGCGCGCCGTACTTCCGCCAGTTCGGTGTGAAGGCCGGCGTGCTGGTGTCCGTGGAGAGCGACGGCCCGGACTGCCCGCACGACACGCCCGAGACCACCACCCGTGTGGACGTGGTGGCCGACTGGATCGGCAGCCAGGCGGGCTACGGCAGCCTGGCCGTTGCCGCGAACGAGTGACATGAGCTAACGACGGACGGCGTAGGACGCGATCTCCGGGCGGGAACTCGCCCGGAGGGAGCGGCCATGGCTGCCGGCATCACCGAACGGAACCAGCACTGTTGGCGCTGTGCGACGGTGAATCCCGCCGGCGACAAGTTCTGCCAGGGCTGCGGGGCCTCGCTGGTGCGGCGCGACAACACCACACGCTATCTGTGTGCGGCCGCGCAGCTCAGCGAGGTTTACGCCAACACGGCGATCCGCGAGTTCCTGGTGGAACCGTTGCGTGCCATCCCACCCGCGCCCGGCGTCGACACCACCGCGGTGCTGCGGGAGGCGGTCGCCGCCCGGGCCCGGCGCCGGATCCGGGACGGCGTGGTGCTGCTCCTGTTGCTGGCGCTGCTGGTCGTCAACCCCGTGGTGTTCGTGCCGTGGCTGGTGTTCGCCCTGTTCCTGGCCATGGTGTCCGGGCGGTTCACGATGCGCCGCCGCGACGCGGCGATCACCGCCGTCGTGGCGGTGGTCGTGGTGCTCATCCTGTTGGCGGTGGGCTTCATCAGCATCGCCTCGATCGTCGGCTCCTCCCTGTCTTCGGGCAGCAGCTCCGGCGGGTACTACGAGAGCCCGCCGCCGTCGTATTCCTCCTCCGCCGCCGACTCCGCCTCGGGCTTCCTGTCCCTCGACCTGATCCTGACCGGCCTGCTGCTGCTGGCGTTGGCCGCCGTGGTCGTCACGGACGAGTTCGCGGTGCACTACCTGGTGTTCAACCGCTTCCGCCGCACCGACTTCCTGCCCGACGGCCGGACCAGCCCGCACGAGTGGGAGCGCCGGCTGCGCGGCCTCGGGCTGCCGACCTTCCACCTGCCGCTGCACCGGGTCGCGGCCGCCACCGAGCAGGCCGAGCGGGCCACCGAAGCGGATGTGGTGGTGCACCGGGGTTTCTCGCCGTTCATCGGCGCCGGGGTGCCGGTGCACGGTCAGGTCATCGCGCTGGCCCTCGAACCGTCCGATGAGGACGAAGCGACGGAACCCATCAGCGTCACGGGTCTGCACGACCACGTCGCCGCCGCGATCAACCGCCTGCGCACCACGTCCACGCTCGGCCCCGGTCGCCGCCTGGAAGACCTGGTGCGCCGGGAACAGGTGCTCATTCCCGCCGACCGGCTGGTGATCGACCACCGGAGCGTGCCGGAGATCCTGCCCACCCTCGACCACGCGCCGACTTCGCGGGTGTCCACCGACCAGGCGCGGTCGCTGGCCGACGCGGCCGTGGAGTGGGCGCGGTACTACAGCTGCTACCGGGTCGAGGCCTGGGACCGCGATCTCACCACGTCCTGCTACCTGCACGCCGGCACCGACCAGAAGATGCTGTTCCTGGAGTGGCAGTTCTTCGCGCTGCTGCCGATCATGCCCGGCTACCGGGCCATCGACGAGTACCGGGATCCGTTGCTGGCACCGGTCAAGTCCTCGATCATGGAGATCCTGGTGCTGCCGGCCACCATCGTGCGCCGGGTGGTCTCGGTGTGCCGCCGCTTCAAGCCGTTGAAGCAGGGCGTGAACGAGGTGATGCCGGCCAAGTACGGCGCCGACCGCAGCCTGCGCGAGTTCGCGCAGGCCGACCGGGTGCAGAGCTACTTCCAGGACGTGGACGTCGAGCGGTACGTGCGGATCCTGGACTCGACGCTGTTCCGCGCGGTGGGGGAGTACCTCCAGGAGCGGGGCTACTCGGCGGTGGAGTTCATGAAACTGGCCGACCCCCAGGTCAACAACTACAACCTCCAGGGCAGCACGCTCGTCGACTCCGCGGTCGGCACCCGCAGCTCCGTCACCAACAGGAAGGGCTAGGCGATGGGCGACAAGTTCGACCTCGGCAACGCGCACATCAGCGGCAGCGCCATCGGCAATCGCGCCACCGTCAACAACTACGCCGCCGCGCCGGACGCGTTGCTCCAGGCCCTGCTGGAGCGGCGGTCGGCCCTGCTCGGCGACGCCCCGGCCGCCGGCCGCGACGACGTGCGGGCGCGGCTGGACGAGATCGAGGCCCAGCTGCGGTCCGGCAAGGCCGACAAGGAGGTCGTGCGCACCGGTTGGCAGCGCATCGCCGCCGTGGTCGGCGTGCTCAGCGAGCCGGTCATGGAGGTCACCAAGCTCATCGCCAAGTTCCTGGCCTGAGCCGTCCGGATTTCCGGGGCCGCGCGCCGCACGGACACGAACGGATGCTCGTCCGGTCATGGATGGTCACATTTCTTCACCTTTCGGTCAGAGTGGCGCTATGGCAGACAATTCCTCACCGTCCCAAGTGGTCGGTCGGCTCATCGAGCTGTTCGCGGCCGGCCGGTTCGACCAGGCCGTCGAGCTCTACTCCGACGACTGCACCGTTTTCCTCCCGCTGCTGCAGCCCGGCGGGCCGCTCCTGCTCGGCGGGGCCGCGATCCGCGCGGCCGTGCTCGCCGGCGGTCCCGCCCTGCCGGCCCGCGACATCAGGATTCGTACCACCGAAGACCCCGAGGTGGTGATCGCGGAATGGGACTACGTGGGCACGAATCCGGCCACCGGCCAAGAGGTCGTGACCGGCAACCTCCTTGTCGCGCGGGTCCGCGACGGTCGGATTGCCGCCGAGCGGGTCTACCTCGACCAGGTCACGCGGGCCTTCATCGCCGGCGCCCTCGACACCCTGCTGGCCCAGCTCAAGGAGGTCGCTCATGCCTGAATACCCCACGCCGGCCGAGGTCGTCACGGATCTGATCTACTCCTCGGCCGTCGGCGACTTCGCCCATTTCGCCAGTCTGTACACCGAGGACGCAGCCGTCGACGTCCGGCTGTTCCTGCCCAGCCCGTTGCGAATCGAGGGTTCCGCGGGCGTGCTGGCCGAGGTCGGCGGGCGTGACCCGTCGAACCTGCGGAACGTCGAGGTGCACGACCTCGTGATCCATCACACCGGGCCCGACGAGGTGGTGGCGGAATGGGAGTACCGGGGCTACGCCCGGGCCACCGGCCGGCCCTACCGGGTGCACAACGCCATCGTGACCACGGTGGAGAACGGCAGGATCACGCGGTCGCGTGACTACCACGACACGGTCTCCGTGATCACGAATTCCGGTGGGCGGGAACAGTTGTTGGCCCAGCTGGCCGATCCGGCCACGTGGGCGGCGCGGGTGAACCAGGACTAGCGGGTCTGCGAGTTTCCGGCCGGGCCGCCGGTGTGCATGAGGCGGCTGGCGTAGCAGTCGTCGGCCGCGAAGTTCTGTTGGTCGCACCAGGCATTGGCCTCGTCGGCGGTGCCGAAGGTGGTGGCCTGCACCGTGACCCAGAAGTCCTTGCCGGAGAAGTTGGCGTAGTCGTTGGAGTTCAGCATGATCGCCTGGGGGAAACGGGCCTTCAGCGTGGTGAAGTCGGCCATGATCTCGGGGTAGCCGAACTCCACGCCCTGCACGACCAGACCGAGCTTCTTCGACGAGATCTGCGGAACCCACTGCCCGACAAGGGTTTCCGCGATGTCGTGGTCGGCCGCCACCTCCTGCTGGAGATCGGCCACGGTCGGCGGCGTCGGGGTCGTCGTGGTGGTCGTCTCGGTGGTGGTGGTGGTCGTCGTTGTCGTCTCGGTGGTGGTCGTGGTCGCCGGCGCGCTGCTGCTGGTGGTGGTGACCGGCGCGTCGGCCTGGTTCGTCAGGCGGGGCAGCAGAAAGACGATGACCCCGGTCGTTGCCAGCGCAAGCACGGCCACGCCGGCCACGATCGGCAGCAGCAGGTTCCGGGGCGCGCTGTGCCTCGGTGGCGGCGCGTACGGGGTCGGGATCGTCTGTGGCCCCGACTGTTGCAAGGGCTGCAACGGCTGCTGCTCGTACTGGGGCTGTTGGGGCGGGAACTGCTCGTACCGGGGCTGTTCGTACTGGGGCTGGGCCTGCTGCTGCGGGTGCTGCGGCTGCTGCGCGACGGGCGTTCCGCACGATCCGCAGAACCGCGCGTGGGGACCGAGTTCCCGGCCGCACGTCGGGCATGAAGTCATGGCTGTTAGTTCGCCGCCGGGCCGGTCTCGTTAGCGGGGTGAACTCGAATGGGGGAAGCCCGTGACTACGTGTACGGTGCGGCCCATGGGGAGCGCAACGCCCGTGAAGATCTGCGGCCTGACCAGGCCCGAGGACGTGGACGCGGCGGTCGGGGCGGGGGCCGACGCGATCGGCTTCGTGCTGTATCCGCCCAGCCCGCGATACGTGACGCCGCAACGAGCCGCCGAGTTGGCCGCGCGGCTGCCGGCCTTCGTGACGCCCGTGCTGCTGTTCGTGAACTCGCCGGCAGACGAGGTGATCGCCGCCGCTTCCGGTGTGCCCGGGGCGTTGCTGCAGTTCCACGGCGACGAGACCCCTGAGGACTGCTGGGCCGCCGGCGGGCGGGGAGAGCACGCTTTCCTTCGCGCCGCAAGGATCCCGCTCGACCCCGACGCGCCCCCGTTCGACCTGGTCGGCTTTTCGAAGCGCTTCGACCGGGCCCGGGCAATCCTGTTGGATGCTCACGTTCCCGGCTACGGCGGCGGCGGTCGCCCCTTCGACTGGTCGCTGCTGCCCGCCGCCCCCGACGCGCACCTCGTGCTGTCCGGGGGGCTCACTCCCGACAACGTGGCCGCCGGCATCGCCGCCCTGCGTCCCCTGTGCCGGACCCTCTCCGTCGACGTCAGCTCCGGCGTCGAGGCGTCCAAGGGGGTGAAGGACCACGGCAAGGTGCGGGCCTTCGTCCAGGCGGTGGCGGATTGTTGAGCATTCAACTATGCTGGTGACGACCCGAGAGGAGAGCACCATGCCGCAACCGGAAGGCGCCGAGCTGGAGGCCGTGCGGGCCCGCCGCGCCGAACTCAAGGACAAGTACCTGCGTCCCGTCGGCGAGCGCCCCGCCACCCCCGTCCGCGGCGTGCACCACATCGCCCTGGTCGCCCGCGACGTCGAGGCCACCGTGCGCTTCTACCAGGAGTTCCTCGGCTTCCCCCTGGTCGAGCTGGTGGAGAACCGCGACTACGCCGGCTCCAGCCACTTCTTCTTCGACCTGGGCAACCGCAACCTGCTGGGCTTCTTCGACTTCCCCGGCCACCCGCACCCCGACTACGTCGAGACCATCGGCGCCGTCCAGCACCTCGCCTTGTCCGTCGACGCCGAGCACTTCGCCGCCATCAAGGCCAAGCTCGACGCCGAGGGCGTCGAGTACCTCGGCCCCGACCGCGGCGTGGAGGACAGCCTCTACGTCCGCGACCCCAACGGCATCGGCCTGGAGTTCTACCGGGAGGAACTGGGCATCTTCGCCGGCGAGTCCCTGCACCTCGACGGACCTGCTGATTGACGGGCTCGTGGTGCTTCTGAGCACGGGTTGTCGTTCGTGGGCGGTTTTCGCGGGATCCGTCACTGACCTGCGTCTTCTGTCGGTGTCTGTCACTGTCCACGGGACAGTCACGGGACAGAGAGGCCCTCGACGCCAGGTGTGCGCCGAGGGCCTCTGAACTGCAGGAACGGCTCTACGTCTTGCCATCGAGGAAGTTCGCGATCCGCGTGTTCGAGGTGTCGCGTTGGCCGTCCAGGCACTGGGCGTAGACCGTGAGGAGGACGTCCACGGTGTGTCCGGCTCGCTCGGCGACCTCGGCCGGTGGAACGCCGGCTGCCAGCCAGGTCGACAGTGCTGCGTGGCGTAGGTCGTATGGCGTGCTGGCCAATGGCGAGGCGTATTGCGCCGGCGAGAAGCCGATCTTCCTCGCCATGTCCCACGCGATGGTGTAGATCTTGGCGTTGATCGGGAAGTCGTTGCGTGGACTGTGGAACAGCCGGCCGTCTGAGGTGGTCCCAAACCTGGCGATGTGGTCCCTCAAAATCGTGACGAGTTGAGGTGGGATCGGCACGCGGCGGATAGAGCCTTCGCCGCGGCGCTTCAGCCCTCGTTCTTCCCAGATCTGCCCGGTGTCCGAGTATCGCGCGTTGGACAGCCCGATCGACTTCTCGAGGACTAGTTCGCCCCATCCTGACTCTGGCAACTTGCAATCGCTGTCCTTCAGTCTGTTGGCTTCAGCTGGGCGGAGGGCGGCGTAGTACATGCTCGCGAAGAAGGCGTACATGTATCTGCGTCGGCCTGCGTAAGTGACTGCGGCCAATACCTGTTCCGCTTGCGCCGGGTTGATAACTACCCTCGGGTCGACCTCGTCGTTGGTGGTCTTGAAGGTGATCTTGATGCCAGTCGTTGGGTTGGTGGCGAGTTCGTGATTCACTGCCGTTTTTAGGGCTTGATTGAGTGCGCTTCGGCGGATCGCCATAGACCAAGCTGTCGCAGTCCTTCCGTTTAGGTTTTTTCCTAGTGCCTGCAGAACCGGCGTCACCTCTTGTTCGTCGGCCAATTCTCTGATGGGGCGTGATGCTCGAGTGATCCACTCCGCGGCAATGCGCAGCTCCTCTTGCTCGGGTGGTTCTTTCCGACGATTCGTCGGTAGTAGGTAGGTGGTCAACGCCTTGCGTAGAACGCGCTCGTCGGGGCGCCCTCGGGCTGGCTTGGTGAAAGCCGCGACTGCGATGGCGAGAGAGTCCACGTACCGCTTGCGTGTGTTCGGCGCAGAGTTAGGCCATTGGCCGTCGATGAAGTCCTGCGTAAGTTTTAGCAGTGACCTGCTGTTTCGTGCCTTATATTCCGACTCCGGCCATCCCGAGTTGATGTCGAAGGCTTCGCCGTGCCGCGCCGCCTGCATCAAGTCGGATCGCCGCCGCTCGGCCAACGCCTTGGTGACGAACCACTCTGAATGCTCCTTGTCCTCGGTGACCCACCGGACTCCGTGTGGCCGCCGGCGGCCAGTCTTCTTCTGGAGCTCCCAGAACCGGACTTTGATCGTCTTGTTCATGCTGCCCCGTCCCTGATGGTGGTGAGCCACGTCCTGTAATCCGACATGCTGATCCGCAAGGAGCCGTTCGGGAGGCGATAGGAGGCTGGGGCGCTTCCGAGTTGTCGCCAGCGGTAGAACGTGTCTCGGCTTACGCCGACGGTCGCGCAGAATTGCCGAACGGTCATCAGCCCGTCGGACTCGTCGACGCTGTCGGTCATTGCTTCTTCAGTTCCACACCGTAGGGCGGTGTAACCGCCGAGCGGAGCTCCCCAAACGGATGAACGGGCATAGTCAGGCTACGAGGCATTGCGCGCACGCCCCTTCGATGCGTCAGAAGCGAAATTGCCGCAAAGGTCGGCGAGGTCGTCCAGCAGCGCCGCATACGCAGCCTCGGCTTGCTGTGGGACAACGCCGTTGCCGAGGGCTCGGAGTTGGGCGGTGCGCGGGATTGGTAGTGCGGTGACCCAGCCGGGCGGTAGGCCCATCAGGTGTTCGACGAACGCCGGTCCGAGGACCGGGCGGCCGTGGCGGCCGAGCTCGGTCGGGTGCGGGGTGTGGCGGCCGAGGACTTGTTCCCAGCGGTGGATCGCGGGCGTGTAGATGCCCCAGTCGACCGGTGGGTGGTGAGCGCCAGCGTCTCCATCACTGCCGACGGCAACATCAGATCGCCCTTCGAACCACGCTGGGCCGGGCAGCCCTTCGTGTCGTCCGTTGCTTGCGGCGTCGGCAGCAGAGCGTTCGGGACCACGAGTGGGAGGACTTGCTGGGACAGCGGTGGTCGGAACCCGTTGCCCGCGTGGCGTCCGCTGGTTCCGGTGTCCGAGGCTCGTGGTGTCGGAAGGAGCCGCACCTCGTGAGGGAGAGACGGGCCTCCGTTCTGGCCGGCGTGGGTGCAGTTCTTGGCGTCCGGCGCGGTCGGGGTCGGCAGGAGTCGCACCGCGATCGACAAGGGCATGCCCATGCCGTTCCCGTTGATCCCGCGGGCCTGTTGCCGCTCCCTCCGGGCCAACCACTGCGCCGGGTCCTCGAAGTCGTTCGGCCGCGAAGCTGCCGGCGTTGGCAACACCCGCAACTGGTCCAGCAGGAAATGGCCCCCCTGTCGTTGCGCTCCGCTGGATCCGTTGAAGGTTCCGTCGTGCGCGGTCGGGGTGGGCAGCAGGCCTGTCGTCGACGATGGCGCGGCGCCAGGCGAGCAGGAACACGCGTTCGCGGCGGTGCGGGGCGCCGATGTCGCTGGCGCGGACGCTACGCCATGCCGCGTCATACCCCGTGGCGGCCAGGTCGCCGAGTACGCGGTGAAGCCCGCCGTTTTTCCAGCGGAGGGCGGCGACGTTCTCCACGACGATGAGCGCGGGTCGTAGTACGCGAATTCCGGCCACGATGTCGGTCCACACGCCACTGCGTTCTCCTCGTTCGATGCCCGCGCGCTTGCCGGCGGCGGAGATGTCTTGGCACGGGAAGCCGGCGACCAGAACGTCGACGGGTTCGACGGAGGCCCAGTCGAGGGCGCGGATGTCGCCGTGGTTGGGCACGCCGGGCATGCGTGTGGCCAGGATCTGGGTGATGTGCGGGTCGGGGTCGGCGCACCACGCGATGCGGCCGCCGCCGAGGGCGGCGAGCACGCCGAGGTCTAGTCCGCCGTAGCCGGTGCATACCGACCCGATGACGGGCCCGGGGGTGCCGGTCATGCCGCGCACCGCAGCAGCTCGGCGCACTCCAGGTCGTGCAGCAGGCGCCCGGTGCGCAGCTCGCGGGGGAGCCGCGCGGCGGCGAGCGCGGGTCGGTCGGGCGCGCGGAGGACGACGATGTCATGGTGCGCGACCCGCATGACCCGCAGCCGGCCGTCTCGGGGACGTCGGTTTTTGGGCGCGACCCGAGAAAGTGTCGTCCTGGCGACCAGGGCGGCGCGGCGTTGAGCGGGGCGAAGCCCAGCGCCCCGTCCGGCGGTGAGGATCAGGCCCGGCAGGTCGACCAGTTCGTCGTCGACGCGGTGAGGTCGGGCGGTGATCACGACGTGGCCGCCGGGGCGCAGCAGGGGGACGCAGCGCGAGAGGGTGTCGGCGAGGTTGTCCACAGCTGTTGTGGATGCTGGACCGGAGCCGGGGCGGCTACGGATCGTGGTCAGCACGAGGGCGACCCTCCCGATCAGCCCAGCGCCGCCGATGCCTGAAAGGACGGCGGTGCCGCCGGCCAGGACGGTGCCGTCGCCGATCGCCCCGGCGCGTTTTGCGGCGGTGACGTTGGCCCGGGCGATCTCCCACAGGCGGCGGTCGGCGGTGAGGCCGACGGCGTGCCGACCGCCGCGGAGCGCCTCGGTCAGGGTGGTGCCGGCGCCGCAATCGGGGTCCAGCACGAGGTCACCGCGTCGGCAGTAGCGGGTCAGCGCGTGCGCGGCGACCGCCGGCGGCATGCCGGCACGGTCGGTCCGAGTGCGGGGTGCGTAGACGGCATCGAACTGGCTGTCGACGGGCACCTCGCCGCAACGCCACACCGACCCGGTGGACGGCACGCTCGGCTCACTCATCGGAGGACCTCGCCGCTGTGCTGAAGACCAACAGGTCTGTGTGGGTCTCGGCGGAGTTCCTCAGCAGAATGATGTTGTCGTGATACAGCAAACCTGCGGCGCGAGCGGACTGAATGATGGCGGGGGTCCGGTCCCGAAGATGCCCGTCGATCTCCTCGGTATGCGTCAGGACAACAAAAACACCACCGGGCCGAAGAAGACGCGCGATTCGGTGTGTGTCGGGGATCTGGTGGGGGCCGGGATGAGCGGCCGCGAGAACGAGCGTGAAACCGTCGAAATCGGAAACGGTCTCGGCGACGACGCTGCGGCCTAGGCGGACCACAGTCCACGCGGCGTCGCCGAGCGGCACGTACCTGCCGCCCAGGTCCGGAGCCAGGCCGGCCGGCTGGAGCAGCACGCGGTCGCCCGGGGCCGTGTAGGTGGTGACGGTCTTGGCGACCGCGGTGGTCAGCCAGTCGTCGCCGCACGGCCAGACGGTCGTGCCCGGCCCGATCGAGTCGCCGCGCCTGGACCATAGCGGCGGGCGGCCGTGTGAGCGGAATACGGGCCCTCGTGGGGGCCGGTCACATCGGACGAGAAACCGTGATGCCACGCCCGGTCACCTCCGGAGTTCGGGTGTCGAACCTCTTGACGTCCCTGAACTCCTCGTCCCGTCCCGGTATTGGACGACGAGATTCCCGGAAGAAATTCTTCGAGCGCGCCGACCTGGCTGTTCGCGGCCATAGTTGTGCTACTAGGGCGCTACTAGTAGCTACGTTTCGGCAGGTGAAAGCGCTTGTAGTGATCGACTGGCGAACGCTCGCCCGATCGACGGGTTGGGTAGGCCCTAATAACTGCCTAAGCAATCATGCCGGCGACCGTCGGTTGGGCAAGTAATTCCCTAATAGGGCTTTCCGTGAACTGGGTGCCGTTCTGTTCGACCGCATCCAGGAGACCCTGATGGCCTACGAACCACCTGACCGCGAGTTCCGAAACTCCCTCGACGTCGTCCGCGACGCGTTCGCCCTTCTCGTCACCGGCACGCACCCGGTCCAACTCGACGGCCGCCTGTTCGATCACCTGCCCGACCGTCTGCTGGCGCTGGACGAGGTCCGCGACCGCCTGCTGGCCCGGTCCTGTCCGCAGGCCACGCGCGACCAGGTCTGGGCGAGTCTCGTGCGCCGATCCCGCGAGCAGGGATCGACCTGGACCGTCGGCGCGACCGGCGTCGCGCTGCCCGCGCTCACGGCGATCGCGGCGACCTTGTCGGCGCGGTTCGTCGGCGACCCCAGCGACATCGCTGACGAGGTCCTCGTGGGCTTCCTGACCGCGCTGACCAGCATCGACCTGGAGCGCCCGCGGATCATGCTCCGTTTGCGGTGGAGCGCCTACCGCGCGGGCCATGAGGCGCTGATGGCGGCATTGGCCGGCCCGGTCCCGGTCGATCCGGGACGGCTGCCGGCCGAGCCGCTCGTGCCGGTCGGTCATCCCGACCTGGTGCTGGCCCGGGCGGTCGCCGACGGCGTCCTGACTGCGGCCGAGGCGGAGTTGATCGGCGCGACCCGTCTGGACAAGACCCCGCTCGGCAAATGGGCTGAAGAACACGGGCCCAGTCGGTGGGCCACGTATAAGGCGCGTGAGCGCGCCGAGAAACGGCTGGCCCGCCATTTGCGCGGCGGAATCACCGTCGAGAAACCGTCGGCGGAGAAGTCCAAGAAGGTGCCCGGAGTCGGAGTTCAGGAATGCGGCACAAGGTCGCACGACGCCCGGACTCCGGAGGTGCCCCCATGCGCCTGACCTGTTCCTCACGCCACTCGGTGCGCGATAGCCGCGGCGAGCCTGCACCGGCCGAGGCGTTCATCGGCCCGATGAATCACCAACACCGGCATGGGTGGCCGCGCGCGGCGGCGATCGCCGGTGCGGTGGTGGTCGGGCTCGTCGCCGTGGTGGCCCGGGCCGCTGCGGAGACGACCACGGTGATCGCGGCGGCGGGTTCGATCAAGGACGTCCTCGGCGCCATCCAGGTCTGGCTGACCGGTCTGCTGGTGGCGCTGGCCACGCTCATGTTCACCTACGGGGCGGTCCGCTACCTCGCCGCCGGCGGAGATCCGGGCGAGGCCGAGAAAGGCAAGCAGGCGCTCCGCAACGCGGGCAAGGGCTACCTGCTGGCGTTGCTCGCGCCGATCATCGTCCAGATCCTCGGCAGCTTCGTCGGGGGCTGACCCGTGCCGACCTCATCTTCTCGCGGCACGCCGCAGCGACGACGCTGGGTAGTCGCCGGCCTCGCCCTCGGGCTGGCGACCGTCCTGATCGGAGCCGCGGTCGCGACCGCGGCAGCCGAGCCCCCGGCGGCCGCACCGGCGCCGACCGCGCCCCCGGTGGACAGCTGCCCGACCAGCCTGCCGTTGCCGGCCTGTGCCCCGACGGCGCCGACCGTGACGCCGACGCTGCCCGGCATCCCGCCGCCGCCGAGCACGACGACCTCGTGCTCGGGCATCGGCTGCCTCCCGACACCCACCCCGACGCCACCGCTGTCCACGATCCCGAGCGCGGGCGGCGACAGCGGCGCGGACTCGTGTGGAATCGGCGGCTGGCTCGCTGACGTCGGCGGCTGCGCGGTGGAGGCGATCAACTCCTGGTTCGCCGGCATCCTCACCGCCGCGCTGCATCCGCTGCTGGACCTGCTGGGCCAGACGCTGCTGTCCACGCCGTCGATCGAGTCGCTACCGCAGATCGGACCACTGTGGACGAACTCATGGCAGCTGGTGCTCGCCGGCTACGTGCTGCTGGTGATCCTCGGCGGGATCGTCGTGATGACGCACGCGAGCGTGCAGACCCGGGGCGGCCTCAAGGAGATCCTGCCACGCCTTCTGGTCGCGTTCTGCGTCTCCGGGCTGTCGCTGTGGGCCGCCGACCAGGCCATCGTGCTGGCCAACGCGCTCGCCCAAGCCGTGCTCGGCCAGGACATCGCCGCGTCGCAGGCCACCGGCGCGTTGGCGAACATCCTGCTCACACAGGCGCTGGGCACGGGCAACGTGTTGTTCCTGCTGCTCGGTCTCGGCGCGGTCGTGCTGCTGATCGGCCTGCTCGTGTCCTACGTGACCCGCGCCGTCGTCACGCTCGGGCTCGTGGTGGTCGCGCCGCTGTGTCTGGCCTGCCACGCCCTGCCGCAGACCGACGGCATCGCCCGCTGGTGGTGGCGCTCGTTCGCCGCCGTGCTGGCCATCCAGATCGCCCAAGCACTCGTCCTGGTGGTCGCGATCCGAGTGTTCCTCGCGCCCGTAGGAGGCGGATCGTGAACCTGTTCGCCGGTGGCGGGCTGCTGGACATCCTCCTGTGCCTCGCACTGCTCTACATCCTCTACCGCATCCCGACCTGGATCCTCGGCGCCGTCCGCCTCAACAGCGGCCGGACTCTGGTCGGCAGCATGGTCAAGAGCCTGCTCATGGCCAAGGTGTTCGGCGCGATAGCCAACCGGCCCGCGCAACTGTCGGCCGGGGAGAGAGCGCGGCGCACCTGGCGGCCGCCGCCGGATCCGGCGTGGCCGGGCAAGATCCACGCCTGGTACGGCGTCGACGGACCGCGCAGCCTGTCCGCGATCGAACAACGCACCCGAGCGTGGCAGACCAGCGAACGAGCCCACCACAAACCACCCTCGACCGTCACCCCCGCGCGCTTCCAACAGGCCGCCGCGCAGACACCGACGCACGACCTGGCCACCCGGCACGCCTCGGCCGCGCCGGCACCGACGACGTTCCGCTCGCCGGAGCAGCCGCAGAACCCCGTCGTACCGCCACGCCCGGTGAGCCCGCCGCCACCGCTGACCTTCCGCACAGCCCGTCCCTCCACGCCACCGTTGCCGCCGATGCGCACGGCGACCGTGCCGCCGGAGTTGCGATTCGTACCGCCCGTCCCGCCACCGCCATCGCCCGCACCCGTCACACACACCGCCATCGTGCCCGCGCCGGTGACGTTCGCGGCACCTGAGACGGCACCGGTCCAGCGTCGCGCCCGAACCCACACACCCGCGCCGCCGGTGTTCCGGCCCGCTTCACAGCCCACGCAACCGTCCGTCACACAGCCCGCGCCGAAGCCCGCCGCCATGCAGTTCCGTGCGCCCACGAGCCGCCGTTCCTCGGCTCCGTCCGGAGGTGAGAAGTGAGCCATCCCGTCCGCATCCCGGCCGACGTCGACCGCGAAGACCGTGTGCTGGGCAGCCTCACCGCCCGCCAGTTGTTCATCCTCACCGTCGCCGGGATCGTGCTCTACGGCGGCTACCTCGCGACCAGAACGGTGCTGCCGATCGCGGTGTTCCTCGTGTTCGCGATCCCGATCGGCGGCGCGGCCACCTTCGTGGTGCTCGGCTGCCGCGACGGCCTGAGCCTGGACCGGCTGTTGTGGGCCGCAGTGCGGCAGCGGCTGACCCCGCAGCACCGCGTCGCCGCCCCCGAAGGCGTCCGCCCCGCCCCGGCATGGCTGACCGCCGCCGACACCAGCCACTCGACTGTGTCCCCCGCACCGCTGCGGCTGCCGGCTCGATCGGTCACCGAAGCCGGAGTGATCGACCTTGGCCGCGACGGCCTCGTCGTCGTCGCCACGTGCGGCACGGTCAACTTCCAGCTCAACACCGCCACCGAACAAGAGGGCCTGGTCGTGGTGTTCGGCCGCTACCTGCACTCGCTGAGCGCGCCGGTGCAGATCCTCGTGCGCGCCGAGCGGATGGACCTTTCCGCGCAGATCACCGACCTCCGCGCGAGTGCGGCCGGCCTACCCCATCCCGCGCTGGAGCACGCCGCCCACGAGCACGCCGACTACCTGACCCAGCTCGCCGCGACCACCGACCTGCTCCGCCGCCAGGTCCTGCTGGTCCTGCGCGAACCCGTCCTGCCCGCCGGGACGGCGCCGGTCACGCGAGTGCTGCGGTCCCGGCGGCCCGAACGCATCGACGAGGCAACAGTGCGCGCCGCGGAAGGCCGGCTGGCTGAGGCAGTGGAGCTGCTCGCACCCGGCGGCATCACCATCACCGCGCTGGACGCCGGCCAGGCCACCGCCGTGCTCGCCGCCTCCTGCAACCCCGACTCGTTGATCCCGCCCACCGCGGGCATGGCCGGCGCGGACGACGTGATCACCACCAGTCCGGACACCGACTGGGACGCCACCGCGTTCGGCCCCACCGCCCTACCCGCCGACCCTGACTCGGAGGAGCTGGCATGACCAGTGCCTTCACCCCCGACGCGCTCTCCGTCGGCGCACGCCACCTGGAGATCGGCGGCGAACACGTCGCCACCTTCGCGATCACCGGCTATCCCCGCGAGGTCTACGCCGGCTGGCTGCAGCCGCTGCTGACCTACCCCGGTCGGCTCGACGTCAGCGTGCACATCGAACCCGTCGACCCGGTGACCGCCGCCAGCCGACTCAAACGTCAGTTGGCCAAGCTGGAATCGGGGCGTCGGCAGACCTCGGAGAAGGGCCGGCTGCTGGACCCGGAGGTCGAGGCCGCGACCGAGGACGCCTACGACCTGTCCGCACGAGTCGCCCGCGGCGAGGGCCGCCTGTTCCGGGTCGGGCTCTACCTCACGGTGCACGCGGTGGGGAACAAGGCGTTGGCCGACGAGGTCGCCGCCGTCCGGTCGTTGGCGGCGTCGCTGCTGATGGACGCCAAACCCTGCACCTACCGGTCGCTGCAGGGCTGGGTCACCACCCTGCCCATGGGCCTGGATCTGGTCGGGTTGCAGCGGACCTTCGACTCGGCGGCGCTGTCGATGGCGTTCCCGTTCACCAGCCCCGACCTGCCACCCCCGGACCCGACCGCGGTCGGCGCCCCGGCGGGCGTGCTCTACGGGTTCAACATCGGCAGCCAATCCCTGGTGCACCACGACCGGTTCACGCTGGACAACCACAACAGCGTCATCCTCGCGCGCTCCGGTGCGGGCAAGAGCTACCTGGTCAAGCTGGAGCTGCTGCGCTCGTTCTACCGCGGTGTCGAGATCCACGTCATCGACCCCGAGGACGAGTACGCCCGCCTCGCCGCCGCCGTGGGCGGCGCCTACGTGCACCTCGGCGCGCCCAAGGTGTGCATCAACCCGTTCGACCTGCCCGTCCACACCCGCCCCGACGGCCGCCGCACCGCACCCGCCGACGGACTCACCCGACGCTCGCTGTTCCTGCACACGATGTTGGCTGTGCTCCTGGGCAGCGAACTGACCGCACCCGACCGGGCGGTGTTGGACAAGGCCATCACCGTCACCTACCAGCGGGCCGGCATCACCTCCGACCCGCGCACCTGGACCCGGCCCGCGCCCCTGCTGGCCGACCTCTCCACCGTACTGTCCGGAATGGACACTAACCTTGCCGCTCGTTTGCACCCGTTCACCGAGGGCACACACTCGGCGCTGTTCGCCGGCCCCACCACGACCCGACCCGAAGGGCACCTCGTGGTGTTCTCGTTGCGTGACCTGCCCGAGGAGCTCAAGCCGATCGGCACCTTGCTGACGTTGGACACAGCAACGGCGGGGCCGTCGCCGAACGTGTCGAGCCCGACCGGGAGGGGCGGTACAGCATCGGCGGATGGCGGTGGACATGGGACCTCGTGACCGAGGTGTAACCGCTGCTAAGACCCTTGGCGATCGCAGACCGCCGCCCCCGGTTGCCGACGGAACCGGTTAGGGGAATATCCCCTTTCGTGGCAAAGAGATCCGCCGAAACCGGTCAAGCAGATGAGGCTGCGGACTGCCCGCGGTGTGATCGTCGGGTGGCCTGCGTTGTCCGTCGCGAGGGCTTTGCACATCGCCGTTGACAGCATGCGGAGCGGCCTCGAACCCGGTCGGCAACGGAGGCTGACTACGTGACGCGGCCTCACCTCAGACAGATCGGCACTCAACCCACGTCCACCGGCTCTGAAGGACTCATTGTGTCCATCGACGACCCGGTCCCGTCCGCCTCTCCGACGGCGTCGCCCCGGATGGGTGCCGCAGGACGTCGTAACTCTCGCCGAGGTTGAGAGCACCAATGGATTAGCGCAGCTCACCCCTGAGGACGTTGTGGCGATCACCGCGACCGTCCCGGTCGTGTTGCCGGACCACTTGGCCGACGCAGACGATTACGTCATCGGCTACAACCTCTGGATGGAAGCCGCCGGACGGGCGGGTGCGGGGACCGTATGGACAGTCACCAGTTCGCGTTCGGCAGTTCCAGTGTGTCCGTGGACGCCGATACCCGTGACCCCAACGTGTGCGCCGCCGTCTTGGTGAACTACAGATGGTACGCAATCGAGCGTGACGGCACGATCCGCGCTCGCCTCGCACCGCTCGACTGACCGCAAGCTTTCCACAACTCTGCTGACCGAGGTCCATGGTGCGCCGACCAGCGTCGAGTTCGGTGGGCAGCCGGAAGTCGAGTAAGTCCCCCGCTGCTGCGGGGACGACACCGGGGTACCCGGCCTGGAGCGGCGCGGCGATAGAACAACCCCGCCTGCGCGGGGACGACAGGGTGCCTGGCCCGGTTCCGCCGTAGCCCCAAGGAACAACCCCGCGCCTGCGGGGACGACCCACCCTTCCCACCCTTCTCACCGGCCGACGGAAGACCCCCGCCTGCGCGGGGACGACCGTCATCGGCCGGTTCCGGTTATATTCCCTTGCGGAGAACGGCCGTGATCGCGGCACCGGTTTCCTTGCCGAACGGCCCCTCGGACGAGATGCCGAGGGATTCGGCGAGCGCCCGACCGTGGATGTCGATGACAGCTTCGGCCAAGTCGGCCAGGACTGCCGCAGCTGAGGTGGCACGGCGCCACGCCACCGTCAGGCACACCACACCAATTAGAGCCGCGGGCCACCACAGCGTGGTGAGCGCCAGGTATGCCACCGCCCAGCCGGCCAGGCGCTCGGCGGCTGTGACTGCAGCGTTGGCCTCCTGCAGCGCCGCCCGGGACGCGTCCGGCAGCACCAGCCACAAGCGGGGCCACGCCGATACCAGGTCGAGGCCGTAGTGCTTCAACACCCGTTGGTCGGCCGCCGCAAGTCGGTCGCCCGCAGTGAATGGCCTAGCAGGGCGAACCAAGCTGATGGCGTTGCGGGCGGCGGACAGTTCTTCGGCTGTTCGCAACAACGCCGCTGCGTCAGGCTCGTCCGCCACCTGCGCCCTGGCGGCCGCGACGGATGCCTCCCGCACACGCTCGTTCGCGGCGTCCCAACGGCGGACGCGCCTGCGAGTCAGCGCACGGGTCAGCGGACCGCGCGAGGACCCAAACCAGATTGCGTGGAACATCGAGCCGAGCGCCTGGTCGAGGATGCCCAGCGCAGCCGCAGTTGCCAGCACGCCAGCGAGGGCCAACGCGATTGTGCCGGGATTGCGGGTGGCCGGCTCCGCCGCGATTTTCGTCAGGTCCCGATACAGGACGTCGACGCGGTACCAGCCGTCGTGGCCAAGGCTTGCAGCGGCGATCGCGGTCACGAGGTAGAGAGCGCCAGGTAGCACAAGCAACGTGAGCCACCGATCGGCCAACTTTCCGGCCAACGTCTCGAGGAACTTGCTCATGAGTCACCGAGTCGAAGCCGTCGTAGCGGCTTGTCCAGCACTGGGCACACTGGCACGTCTCCGTCGAGCGGTTCGACGCGTAGACAGGTCGCGGCTGGGCAACCGAAGAACTCGAGCTGGGGGTGACCGCCGCCGAGGCCCGGCAGCGCCGATGGGATGGAGCGGACGCCGCTGAGACCAGCGGGGTAGCCAGCTCTCAACAGTAGGTCCTCAAGGTTGTCGAGGTCGCTGGCCAGATCCGATGGCGACCCCCCGTTTCGGACCGCCACCGCGCTCTGCCAGGCCAACTTGCGTATCGGACCCGCTGCGGCGAACGGGTCTCGCCCCTCCGACAACAAGGCACAGAGCACCCCGAAGCGCCGTTCGTCGTGCCTGCCTGGTGTGTCGCTCACTCGTGTGCCTCCGTTGTCCACCAGCTCTCAGTTGGAGATCCTAGGGTGATGCCGAGCTCAGGGGGACGAAATGCATGACGCCGACCCGGCCACGCTCATCGCCGAAATAGCGGCCTGCGTCCAGCGCTTCGGCCAGACCGGTGACGTCCGTGAACAAGATCGTGCAGTTGCGCTAGCGCGCCTTTGTGGGGACAGCAGGGCCGAACGCGGCAACCTCGCCACAGTCCTACTGGGCCGGTTCGAGGCGGTTGGGAACCGACCCGACCTCGTAGAGGCCGAATCGGTGCTTCTGGAGCTCGCACGTTCGGGCTCGATCAGAACTGATCAAGTTTCGCAGCTGGCCAGGATGGCCTTGCACGGCTACGAGCTCGACGGCGATCAAGCCAAGCTTGAGCGATCGATCGAGATCAGCCGGTACACCTTGGCTAACGCATTGCCGCGTGACAGTGCCCTGGCCGACCTGAACCATGGACTCGCCAGGGCATTGGTCGACCGCTTCGACCGAGACGGGCAGATCGGCGACCTGGACGAAGCGATACGGGCTTACCAGGCGGCAGCCGGCGCCGATACCGGGTCGAGACGGCTCGGCCAGCTTGTGAATATCGTGCGGCAGTCGCGCCGCCGGATCGAACTGCCAGTGCCGCTCACCGACGCCACACTGCTGGAGTCCGCAATCGCGGCGGCGGACGAGGCTGCCGCGGCCTTCCCCGACGACCATCCGCTCAGCGGCGAGCTGATCCAGGCGTCCGGCGTGCTGTGGAGATATCGCTACGAGGCGACCGGAGACCCGGCCGATGTGCATGAAAGCCTCCGCCGGTTGCGGCGTGCGGTCGAGCTTCCTGTCGAGAACGCAGGGGACCGCGCAAGTCGGTTTGTGAGCCTCGGCGCGGCACTGCACCGCGAATTCCTGGTCACTGGCGACCCCGAACTGCTCCAGGACGCGATCGACAATGCTCGTCAGGTGCTGGCTTGGACGCCTGAGACCGACCCGGAGCACCCGGCACGGCTGAACAACCTGGCTATCGTGTTGCGGGCACGAACCACCTACTTCAACGACCTGAACGCGCTGCGGGAGGCGATCGGAGCGCTACGCGAGGCTCTAACGCTCTACCCCAGGGCGTCGTCACGTGCGCTCTCAGTGAGCTTTCTGAGCACGACGCTCCAGGATTACTTTCACCGCACCGGGGCTCCAGAAGTCATAGACGAAGCCGTCGCATACGCTCGCGAGTCGATCCAACTTGGCAACGTGCATCGGGAACAAGCGCTCGTGCTCGCCAACGCGCTCATACTGCGGCACGAGCTGCGAGGCGGCATCGGCGATTTGGAGGAAGCGCTGAACCTCCTGCATGACCTGCTTGACAAGTTGCCGCCAGGCGCTCCGGGGCGCGCAAGCTGCCTTGGTGTTCTGGGGCGCGCTTGGCGGCTGGCGTTTGACCGGACGGGTGACCTGACTGCCCTCGACAACGCCATCATGGCGTTCGGGCGGGCCGTGCGAGCCGATCCGGTGACCGACTCGGACCGCGCCGAATACCGCCGCTCATACGCGAGGCTCCTGCTCGTCCAGCATGACCGCGTCGGCACCACGGGCCCCTTGTGGTCTGCGGCGGGGGCTTTCGCTGCGGCCGCAGCCGACATTGCGAACTCCCCCCGGAATCGGATACTGGCTGCCGGGCACTGGGTGGACGTGGCGATCAGGCTTGGTGACTGGCCGGGCTCGCTCCAAGCGGCCCGATTGGCGATGTCATTGCTGCCGCAAGTGGCATCGAGGCGGCTCTCGCGCGCCGATCGGGAACGCACGATCGCCCAACTAAGCGGGCTCGCCGCGAACGCGGCGGCATGTGCGCTCCAGGTGGGTGACGCAGATCGCGCCGTCTGCTGGCTGGAACAGGGCCGCGGTGTGCTGCTTGGCCAGATCCTCGACACACGGGGCGAGCTCGGCCAGTTGCGCAGCCGTATGCCAGAAGCCGCCGCGCGGCTCGCGCGGCTGGACGAAGAGCTCGCGACACTCGATGTCGCCCCCGAAGACAGCGAGCGGAGACACGCGACAGCGCGAGCACGCGACCAGCTGCTGAACGAGATCCGGGCGGTCTCCGGTTTCGAGCAGTTCCTGCTGCCGCCGACGGTGGCCCAGGTACACGAGTGGGCCGGCCCGGGACCGGTTGTCCTGCTCAACGTGAGTAGCTTCCGGTGCGACGCGCTGGTGCTCGTAGAGGGCAAGGTCACGGCCATCCCGTTGTCTGGCCTGACATACGACGTCGCCGCAGCCAACGCCGATAGATGCGCCGAGGTTCTCGACGCGGCCTACGAACGCGGTCGCGAACAGGAAAGCGGACGGGCTCTGGCTGAAGTCTTGAACTGGCTGGATGAATCCGTCACCGGCCCGGTGCTCGACCAGTTGGACCGGCTCGGCTACGGTGGCGGCCGCGTCTGGTGGTGCCCTGGTGGGCCGTTGACGTCATTGCCGCTGCACGCTGCTGGGACACCGGGTCGAACGGTCATGGATCGCGTCATCTCGTCCTACACCCCTACGATCCGGGCACTCGGACACGCCCGCGCCGCCGCGGCTCGGCCGGCACGGGCGCCGGGCATGGTGACGGTGGCCGTGCCGGAGCCGGCGTCCGCCGCACCCCTCCCGTATGCGGAAAGGGAAGCCACCGCTGTCGCTGAGCTTTGGCAGGCGACGGCGATCCTCGGCGCGGAAGCCACGCCCGTACGTGTTCTCGACGCGCTCGGGCGTCACGGCTACGTCCACTTCGCGTGCCACGGCGTCTACGATGCCTCGGACCCATCAGCGAGCAAGCTGCTCCTGCACGGGGAGCCGCTCTCGGTGTTGGAGGTGTCCCAGACGCACCTGCCGCACGCCCGCCTCGCAGTGTTGTCCGCATGCCACACCGCCCGCGGTGCCGCGTACCTTCCCGATGAGGCCCTGCATCTTGCTGGCGCTTTTCAGCTTGCCGGCTACCCGAGCGTCGTGGCCACTCAATGGAAGCTCAACGACCGGATAGCGTCGCAGATCGCGGTCGCCTTCGAGACCGCGATAGCTGCCATCGGGATGCCGCCGGCACCCGAGCGGGCCGCCATGATGCTGCACGAGGTACTGCTGCGTTACCGCGACTACCCGCCGAGTGTTTGGGCTAGCTGGGTGCATTCCGGTGTTTGAGCGGCAGGTTCTGTCTCGCTGTGCCAAGGTGAGCTGGGGAGGGGAGCCATGGAATTCCGGCGAGGGCGCAAGCAGACTGAGCGGACCGAATCCGTGCCCGAGGAGATCGTGTTTACCCTCGGCGGGCTCACGGGGGCAAAGTGGCACTTCGAGGCGATGCTCCACAGGTACGGCGAGGCCCATCCAGAAACGATCAAAGCGATTCAGTTGATCGTCAACCACCTCGCGCACGACCAGCGGCGCCTGCAAGTCGCAGCTGAGTTGCAACACCACGTCGTCAAGCTGACCCACTTCACGCTCGGATCGGACCATCCGGACCTGTTCACCGCCCTGTACGTCGCGGGCAATCTCCAGTACCGCGTGGGGAACTTGGAATTGGCCGAGGCGATGCTCCGCGACGCTCTCATCGGTCAGGACCAGCGGCTGGGCCGAGACCACCCGGACACCCTGGGGACCGCATCGTTCCTCGGGCTTGCACTCGTTCGACTCGATCGGCACGCAGAGGGCCTGGCGTTGCTCCAAGACGTGTCGGAGCGACGGGCACGGTCGCTCGGCGCAGTCCACGAGGACACCCTCGTCAGCCGTGATCTTCTGGCCGACGCGATGCGGTCCGCTGGCTGGCTTGAGGAGGCAGCGGAGCTCCACTTCGAGTTGCTTCACGACAAGATCTGTCGATTCGGCCCTGACAGTACAGAAGCGGCTATCGGTCGGAACAACGTCGGCCTGACGATGTTCCAGCTCGGCCACCACGAGGAAGCGATGAAGCTTTTCCGGGAAGTCCTCGCAACGGTCGCGGCCGATCCTAGCCAACAAGCACTCGCCTCGAGCGCGCGCAACAACCTCGGAGCTGTCCTCTACAGATGCGGTGAGCTCGCCGAGGCCGGCGCCCTGTTGCGGCACAGCATCTCCGAAAACGAGAGCAGGCTTGGTCCTGATCACCCCGACGTCATTCGATTGGTCGACAATCTGGCACAGGTGCTTGCGATGGACGGCAAGCGGATCGACGCGGCCCAGCTAGCCCGGCGGTGTCTGGCACACTACGAGCGCCGTCTGCCGCAAAACCATCCCAAGCTGGTCGGCTTGCGGGACTTCATCGCGGGGTTGTTCTGACACTGGAGTTGGCGCGAACACCTCGTACTGGAGCGGCGACAACGGGTTTGCGCTGCGGACGAACGAGGTGCACGCGGAGTGCCTGAACGGTCACCAACTCGATTACGCAGAAATTTGGTGTACGTCATCCTGTGTGAGCCTTCGCCTGCTCGATGTTCGTCGTGGCGGGGCGGGCGGCGAGCGCCTTCGGCGGTGGTGTTTGGCGAGACGGGTGTTCTCCTTGCAGGGTGATCCGTTGTGGTGGTCGACGCCCCGGCGTCGGCGGGCGGGCGCGCTACTTGGCGACGACTCTGGCGTCGCCAACAGTGGACGCTTGAGGTCCGCCGCCGCAGCATGATCATTTGGCGAAAATGTGGAGACGGGAACCTGGCGGAACGCGTCGGAAGCGGTCGCAACGAGGCGGTAAAGATGCCGCTGACCTGCGGCGATGGGGATTGCCGCAGGTCAGCGGCGAGGCGTTGCAACTTTGACACGGTAGGGTTCGCTGGCTGCGTCCCGGCTCGCCGTGTTTGCGGGACAGATCCGGGACAACGCCGGTCTGGTGGCCAGCTGGCTCATCTATCCACCCAGGTAGAGGCCCATGCGGGTGCTGAACATCAGTCCCACCGCGAGGAGCTGGGCATCTTCGCCGGCGAGTCCCTGCACCTCGACGGCACCTCTGGTTGAGCCCATATTTACCTCTGACCAGCGTGAACAGGTGACTTGCTCTTCTTCGGCACGAGCACCACCAACGTCAGCCCCGTCGGCGGAATCACGCCGACGGGCGACCGCGGCAATCGGCGAATTGGCCGGGGACCGGTGAGATCGCCGAACGGGCAAGCCGATCCTTCAGCCGGTTGACGGAAGGCCGCGCTCCGGCTCGTCCGATCGGTGTTGTCGGCCGGTGTCGCGACGCAGTGGGCGCCGCGCGAACCAGGACCTGGTCAGGCTGGGCAGCGAAGGTCCGCCACGCAGGCACCAGATGGCGATCACCGGGTCGCAGATCGCGCAACCCAGCGACGAATGCGAGAAGAACGGAATGATCGGGGCGCCACGCAGATAGTGCAGGACATCCCAGACGGTGTGCAGCAACCAGGCGACGCCGATCCATGTGTACGAATCGAGCCCGCGGTAGGCGCAGTAGGTGACCGCGGCGGTGAAAACGAACTCCCAAGGCCCGAAGCTGCCGCTGCTCAGATAAGCCGCTCCCGCGCCGGCGACCATGATGGCGTTGAACCGCCGCCTGGCCGGTTCGCGGAGGAGGGACAGGACGAAAGCGTATGCGATGCCGATGAGGACTGGCGCGACAACAAGCATCTGCGAAGGCTACTGACCGGTGGTGAGGGGTGACAGTTCCTGAATTGCCAAGGAGCGACGGAAAATCGCCAGGTCGCGGTTCCGGCCGGGCTGGCGAAGGTCGTGGGGTAGGCACGCGGGCCCCCGACGGCCACGCGACCTCTCGGCGCCGAGAGGT
This sequence comes from Kutzneria sp. NPDC051319, assembly GCF_040682195.1. Taxonomy (NCBI): domain Bacteria; kingdom Bacillati; phylum Actinomycetota; class Actinomycetes; order Pseudonocardiales; family Pseudonocardiaceae; genus Kutzneria; species Kutzneria sp. NPDC051319. The sequence goes on from NZ_JBFBAM010000013.1 coordinate 168,657, forward strand.
CGATTCACCTGGCCGGCTATGTCCGCGGCGAGCTCCATCGGGCCGTTCGCGGCAGTCACACCGGCGTCTCCCCGGGAAGCGGTTGGAGTAGTCCGCACGACTGCTCGAGAAGCTCTCCGGCCGACCGCAGCTGGGCCGCGATCCGCTGCCGCAGCGCGATCAGGTCGTCGACCTGACGTCGGGCATCGGCGATCTGCCGACGGGACCGATCGCGTGCCTCCGCGAGTAACCGGTCAGCCTCCGCATGGGCGGACGCCCGGAGTGCGGCCAGATCAGCCAGGGTTTCCTTGCGACGCGCGGCCATCGCGATCTGGAAGTCGTCCTCGACTAGCCTGCGCTGCACGGCGGCTCGCTCGTCGAGTTCTGCTCGGCGCGCGGCGGCCCGTTCGGCGATGGCCCGCATCTGGACGTGAGCCTGCCGCAGCAGTTCCTGGTGCTCGTGCTCCATCTGGCGACGTCGAGCGTCGAGCTCGGACGCGAGCCGGTCGCACCGCTCGCGCAGGCGGGCAGTGGCGAGCCGGGTGCTCTGCCAGCTCTGGTCGGCCGCGGCCCGGGCCGACGACGTGATCTCGGCGGCTTCGGCACAGGCGAGTTCCACCATGCGCCGCAACCGTTCCGTCAATCCTTCGGTGTCCACCGGGGCTCGGCAGACCCGATCGAGCCTCGACCGGAGGTCGGCGATCTCGCGGCGCTGAGCCTCCACTTGCCGGGCAAGGTCGTCCGCCCGCAGGACGGCGGCGTCCCGGTCGGTCGTCAGCAGTCGAAGGTCGGCGTCGACCGCGTGCAGATGGCGCTGAACCTGATAGCGGTCGAAACCGCGCAGCACCACGTCGAAGTCGACGGCCAACGGCAGGATGTCCTCGGCTGCGACCTCGTCGACGGCGACGTCCTGGACGGTGTCGTCCACCACCGTCATGACAGCGTGTTCCCCCCTCCGTGGGCGTTGTCCGACCAGCTTTCGAGGTAGCGCTCGGCGAGCACGACGCCGGCGTGCCGGCGGTCGAGGCCGGGCAGGTCCGGCGGGTCGGCGCGGCCGACGCTCCGACCGGCGCGCAGCGCATCGACGAACCGAACGAGCACCCGTGGCGGAGGTGTGGCGCCGTGTGCCGGGTCCAGATAACCGAGAACGAGGAGATCCCCGCCGGAATGCGTCTCCACGGCCGCGGCCCAGCCGTGGCGTTCGTCCCAGAGCAGGGCCAGCTCGCGGTCGGGGAAAGCCGGTGGTGTCCCGTCGAGTGCCAGGTAGGCAGATGCCGGGACGGTGCTGTCCACCGTGCTCGATTCTTCGCCGACGCCGAGCGCGCGGGCGACGGCGGTCACGTACGCGCGTAGTCCGCGATCGAAGGTGTCGGCGTCGATCCAGGTGAACTCGGTCAGGTCGGCTGTGCGCCGAGCCTCGATGGGGCTGTCGGCCAGCTTCGGCGCGCTGTGCACCCCGCGTTCCTTTCGCCAGTGGTTGATCATTCGGATTCAGGAGGACGGGCGGGCCGTCGGCCCGCCCGTCGCGTCACCACATCGTCGATCGAGCATCACCTCCCTGGCCTCGTCTGCCGAGCAGGACGCGTTCCGGCGGCGACCGGGCTCGGGGCCAACGTCGATCGACCGTGCCGCGCCGGCCACGGCGTGCCGGCAGAGTCGGCGGCACGTCGGACGGTGGCATCGCGGCCGGGCGAGGCTCGGCCGGATCCGGCGGCGTGGACCACTCGGCCGCGATGATGGCGTCGAACTCGGCGCGAACCAGTTCGTCGTCGGCGCACAGGAGGTCGAGGAATTCGTCACCCACCCGGTCGTCGGCTACGGACTCCGTCGTCATCGCGTCACCTCCGGCTCGTGCGGGGCCGGGTGTCAGGCGTTGATCTGCCTGGTCTCCGCGTTCGCGTTGTCGATGGCGATCCGCCGCGGCTTGGCTTTCTCCGCCACCGGGATTCGCAACGTCAGCACGCCCAGCTCGTACTGGGCGGCGATGTGCTCGGTGTCCAGCGCCTCCCCCAGGAACAGCTGGCGGAAGAACACCCCCAGCGGACGCTCGGCGACCTGGGTCTGCACGTTCTCGGCGCCGTGCAGCGGACGGCGCTCGGCCTTGACGGTCAGCACGTCGCGCTCGACGTCCAACTCGATCGCCTCGGGATGGACACCGGGCAGATCGAAGTGCACCACGAACTCCTCGCCCGTTCGGTAGGCGTCCATCGGCATCGCCGCCGGACGGGACCACGTCCCCGGGGTGGCCGCGCCGACAACCTGCTGGGCCAGCCGATCGAACTCCCGGAACGGATCGGTGCGCATCAACATCGTTCCACCTCCACGTCCTTCGTCTGGTGTCAACGCGCACCACAGTTGTAGCATGTCGTCCAAATGATGACAAGTGAGATGTCGTCGATAGGATGACAGTGTGAGGAGCTCACGCACGAACGCGGCTTGCCCCGGCTGTGGGCGCTGCCCCGAACTCCGACGATCCGGGCTCACACCGGCCGGAGGCCGTCCATCAGGAGGGTGAGCAGACGGCCGGCCTTGGCTTCGTGCTCGGGCCGGGGGGCCACGGTGAAAATGCCGATGAGGGAGGCGGCGATGTCGTCGGCGGTGACGTCGGAGCGGAGATCGCCCGCCGCGCGGCCGGCGTCGAGCATCATGGTGATGGCCGCCAGTAGCTCGGTCCGGGTCTGCGCATGGGCGATCTCGCCTGACTCGATCATCGCGAGCAGCGTGTCGAGCATGCCGTTCTTGGTGGCGATCCAGTCCCCGAACATGTCCATCCAGCGTCGCATCGCCGTGGCCGGGGGCAGCCGGCCGAGCAGCTCGCGGGCGCCGGTCGTCAGCCGCGCGACCTGGTCCCGGTAGATCGCGTCGACCAGCGATTCGCGGGTCGGGAAGTGCCGGTAGAGGGTGGCGATGCCGACCCCGGCCTCGCGGGCGATCGCCCGCAGCGACGGCTCGGCGTCGGCCGACCCGAACATGCGGGTCGCCACCGCGAGCAGCTGGTCGCGGTTGCGGGTGGCGTCCGCCCGTGGCGCGCGTGTCTCCGCCTCACTCAAAACGGATCACGCTCCGGTTGTGCTAGGGTCATCCATGGAAACGGAGCATAGTCCGTTTCAACATTCCCTCGGTCACAAGGAGACAGGCGCACATGCGGCAACCAAGCGATCGCCCGTCGACGGCCAGCAGCAGAGCGGTCCAGCTCGATTCGTTCGGCGGCCCCGAAGTCCTCGACGTCCGTGAGATTCCCGCGCCGCAGGCCGGCCCGGGGCAGGTCCGGGTGCGGGTCGCCGCGGCCGGTCTCAACCCGATGGACTGGATCATGACCGCCGACGCGGACACCGCCGCCCGGTTCGGCTTGAGCCTGCCGGTCGGGTTCGGGACCGACTACGCGGGAGTGGTCGACCAGGTCGGTGCCGGGGTGACCGGCTTCGCCCCGGGCGACCGGGTGTTCGGGGGCGCCCTGTCCCGCGCGGTCGCCGACTTCGTGGTGGTCGATGCGGCCGGCGGCGTCGCGGCGAACGAGGCCTGTCACACCCCCGACGGCGTCGACGACCGCACCGCCGCCACCCTCGCGATCGCCGGCCGCACGGCATCCGCCGCCCTGGCCGTGATCGACCCCGGTCCGGACGACACCGTGCTGATCGGCGGCGCGGCGGGCGGGGTCGGGGTGTTCGCCGTCCAGCTGGCCCGGATCGCGGGGGCGCGCGTGATCGGGACGGGATCGGCGACATCGGCGGATTTCCTGCGCGATCTCGGAGCCGAGCCCGTCGCCTACGGCGACGGCCTGGCCGACCGGGTCCGAGCCCTCGCTCCCGACGGGGTCACCGCCGCCATCGACCTGCATGGGACGGACACGGTCCACACCGCACGGGAACTCGGCGTCCCGGACGCCCGCATCTGCGCCATCGCCGCGCAGGTCGACGGCGTGTCGACAGCCAACGGCGCGAACGCCGCTGTCGGCGCCCTGGACGAGATCGCCCGTCTGGTCGCGGCGGGCCACCTCGGGGTGCCTGTCGCGGCGAGCTTCCCGGTCGAGCAGATCCGCCGCGCGGCCGAGCTCCAGGCCAGCCGGCACGTGCACGGCAAGGTCGTCATCGACCTCTAGCGTGAAGAGGTCGCGCCGGGACTCAGAACGTGAAGCCGGCCGCCTGCACCTCTGCGCTGGTGCTGGGCAGGACGCGCACCCAGGTTCGGATGAACCGGCGAGGCACCCTGGCGTTGAGCGCGGCCACCTCCTTGAGGCGCTGCCTGGTCATCTCGGAGCCGGCGCTGTTGGGTGCGGCGTCAGCTTGTACTGCTGGACGGCCAGCAGCGTGTTGTCGCTCACGAGCTCCGGTGGGCCGTCGGGCAGGCCGATCACACAATCGGCCTGCTCCGAACAACGGCACCGGATCGTCACCGGGAATCCCAGAGTTTGCGCACCAGCTCGTACACCCTTTGCCCGTGGGAGAACTCGATGGTGTTGCCGTCGGGATCGCGGAGCGCGCAGACGTAGCCGACCTGCTCGTTCACGTACTGCGGCTCCCAGTGCAGCACACCCATCTCGCGGGCCCGATCCGCGATGCTGTCGACATCGGACCGGCTCGGCATTTCGATACCGATGTGCGCGAACGGCTTGAGCAGGCCCAGCTGACCACCGGCCGTCTCCTTGAACGACACCAGGACCAGCACGAACGGCGTCTCCGTCTGCTGGGCGTTCGACAGCCACGCGCTTTCCCCGGCGTCGTCCTCGAACTGCGCGACGACAACCAGCGGCGTCAGTTCCGTATAGAACGCAATGGCCTTCGCCAGGTCACCGGTCGGCAGTGCGATGTGGGTCCACCGCGGCTGCGTGAGGGCAAATCGGTCCGAGTCCGCCATGGCCGATCACTTCCGGCGCGGCGGACCGGCGAGGACCTGGAGCTCCGTGAAGCCGTACAGGCCCCAGGGACCGTTCTCGACGCCGAGGCCGCTCCACTTGTGGCCGCCGAACGGCAGATTGGGGCGGACGCCGGCGCCGTGGCTGTTGATGGTCACCTGGCCGCTGTCGACCTCGGTGGCCAGCGCGAAGGCGCGCTCGGCGTCGCCGGACCAGATCGATGCGGTGAGGCCGTAGTTGGTGCGGTTGGCCCGGGCCAGGGCGTCGGCCTCGTCCCGGTACGACATCACGGGCAGCACCGGCCCGAACTGCTCCTCGTCGACGATGCGGATGCCGTCGTCGACGTGGTCGAGGATGGTGGGGGCATAGAAGTAGCCGGGGCGGTCGAGGGGAGCGCCGCCGGTGACCGCGCGGGCGCCACGGCCGAGGGCGTCGGTGACGAGCTCGCTGACCCGGGCGAACTGCGGCCGGTTGTTGATCGGACCGAGCTGCGCGCCGGCGACCACGCCGTCGTCGACCTTGATCGTCGCGGCGATGGTGGCGAGGGCGTCGACCAGCTCGGCGTGGATGGACTCGTGCGCGTAGACCCGCTTCACGGCCAGGCAGACCTGGCCGTTGTTGCGGAAAGCGCTCCAGAACAGGTCCTGCGCGATCGCGGCGACGTCGACGTCCGGCAGGATGATCGCCGGGTCGTTGCCGCCGAGTTCCAACGTCACGCGCTTGAGGTCGTCGGCGGCCGAGGCGGCGACCTTCTTGCCCGTGGCGGTCGATCCGGTGAAGCTGACCTTGCGGGGCACCGGATGCGCGACCATGGCCGCGCCGAGCGGATCGCGGCCGGTGACGACGCTGAGCACGCCGTCCGGCAGCACGTCGCGCAGGACCTGGCCCAGGGCCAGCGTGGCCAGCGGCGTGAACGGGGAAGGCTTGAGCACCACCGTGTTCCCGGCCCGCAGGGCCGGCGCGATCTTCCACGAGGCCAGCGCCAGCGGGAAGTTCCACGGCGTGATGGCGGCGACCACGCCCAGCGGCTTGCGCACGACCTCCTGGTACGCCACGGCGTCGTCCTGGATCACCTCGCGGGGCACCTCGAGTTCGGCGTAGTAGCGCAGCCAGGCCGCCGCCGCGCCGATCTCCTCCAACGCGTCGTTGAGCGGCTTGCCCTGCTCCGCCGTGAGCACCGGGACCAGCTCGTCGGCCCGCTTCTCGACCGCGTCGGCCGCCGCCCGCAGGGCCGCCCGCCGGACGCCCTCGTCCCGCCGCCAGCTCTGGAAGGCGTCCTGTGCCGTGGCGAAGACCAGGTCGAGTGCCTTGTCGCCGATCTGGGGCGCCTGCGCGAAAACCTCGCCCGTGGCCGGGTTGATCACGTCGAAGGCGCCGTCGGCGGCGAAGTCGAGCGCGTCCGCGGACACGATGTCGGCGATGGCGGAGGACATGGATGCTCCTTTGTCAGGGCAGGAGAACGGGTTTGATCGTCGCGCCGGAAAGCGAGTCGCGCTCGGCGGCGTCGATGTCGTCGAGGGGATAGGTGCGGATGAGCCGGTCGAACGGGAAGCGGCCGTCCCGCCAGAACTCGATCAGCCGGGGCAGGAGGACCTTCGGGACCGAGCCGCCTTCGAGGGTGTAGGTGACCGTGCGGCCGGCCAGCTGCGAGGGATGCACCGTCAGCATCCCGGCGCCCACGCCGACCAGCACTGCCTTGCCCCGTCGTCCCAGCACGGCGATCGCGTCGCCGATGACCTTTTCCACCGCGGTCGTCTCAAGGCTGAAGTCCATGCCGCGCACCTCGTCGGTGACGGCTTGGCAGGTGCGGGTGGCGCCCAGCTCGGTGGCCATCTCCAGGCGTGACTGGAGAAGGTCGACCACCACGATGTCGCTCGCCCCGGCCAGCTTGGCCGCCATCACCGCCGCCAGCCCGACCGGGCCCGCGCCGAAGACCGCGATCGACTGCCCCGGGGCCAGCCGCATCTCGTTGAGCACGGAACCCGCGCCGGTCTGAAGTCCGCAGCCCAGCGGGCCTAGCAGTGCTAGCGGCAGGTCGGGATCGACCACCACGACGTCACGCTGGGCGACCACCGCGTGGCGGGCGAAGGAGGACTGGCCGAACCACCGGTTGCGCACCGGCCGGCCCTCGGCGTCGACCGCGCTCGTGCTGCCGTCGGCATATCCGCCGCTCACGTTGCGGAGCTCGAACTCCTCGCAGTACGCCGGGCCGCCCTGGAGGCACTCGCGGCAGGCGCCGCAGGAGGCGAAGCTGAGCAGCACGTGGTCGCCGGGGCGTATCCCCGTGACCGCCGTGCCGACCTCCGTCACCACACCGCTTCCCTCGTGTCCCAGCACGATCGGCGCCAGCGCCGCCCCCATCTCGGGGTCGCGGGGCAGCATGTCCGTGTGGCACATGCCCGCGCCGGCGATCTCCACCAGCACCTCGTCCGGCCGCGGGCCGTCGAGGGTGATGTCCTCCAGGGAGAATCCCCGATCGAAGCCGCGCAGCACCATCGCCCGCGTCGTTGTCATGCTTTCGAGTGAACGTCGTCGGTCACCGCGGGGCCTCTCGTCGATGGTCAGCACTCTCACGTTAGCCAGGGGGCATCCTGGCGGCACCCGTCGCCGGCCGTGCGGGCAGAACCTTCGCTCCGAACGCTCTACTGTGGTTGCGGCGCAGGGGAGGGGGTTCATGGACGAGGTCGGCAACTCCATCCGGGATTCCTTCGTCGGCTTCGCGGTCCAGGCCGGCCGCATCTCCGGCGGCGTGCACGTTCACGCCGCTTCGCCGGTCGGTTGGCCCCACCGCGTCGGCGTCGTGCCGCCGTTGGCCGACTGCCGTCAGCTCCGCTCCGCCGACACCGAACTGGCTTCCCAGTCCTCCGGGTGCCTGGTGTTGACCGGCCTCGGCGGCGTCGGCAAGACCCAGCTCGCCGCCGCCCTGGCCCATCGCGTCTGGTCCCAGCGCGAGGTCGACCTGGTCGTATGGGTCACCGCCACCTCCCGCACCAGCGTCGTCGCCAGCTACGCCCAGGCCATCGGCGACATCACCGGCGGTGCGGACCCCGACCAGGACCAGGCCGCCGACCGCTTCCTGGCCTGGCTGGAGGCCACCGACCGCCGTTGGCTCGTCGTGCTCGACGACCTCACCGATCCCGCCGACCTGCACCGCCTCTGGCCCCCGACGTCCGGCCGCACCGTCGTCACCACCCGCCGCGAGGACCACGCCCTCACCGCCGGGCGCCTGGTGGTTCGCGTCTGCCTCTTCAGTCCCTCGGAGTCCTTGCAGTACCTGGAGGCCAAGCTTTCTTCTGCCCAGCTCTCCTCGGCTGCGGACTTGGCTTACGACCTAGGCCACCTGCCCCTGGCCCTGTCTCAGGCCGCCGCCTACATCCTCGACCGGGACTTGACCTGCGCCGACTACCGCACCCGCCTCGCAGAACGCCGCCTCACCGACCTGGTGCCCGAACCCAGCGCCCGCCCCGACGACTACCGCAACGCCGTCACGGAGACCTGGTCGTTGTCCATCGAGCTGGCCGACCGCCTCCGCCCGGAAGGCTTAGCCGGCTCCCTGCTCCGCATCGCCGCGTTACTCGACCCCAACGGCATCCCCGCGCGTCTGTTCACGACACCGGTTGTCTTGAACTACCTCGGTCCCGAGCCAGTCCATCCGGACGACGCCCGCGACGCCCTCCGTTGCCTGCACCGCCTCAGCCTCGCGACATTGGACGAGGCCACCGACACGCTCCGCGTGCACAATCTCCTGCAACGGGTGGTGCGTGAGCAGACCAATGACCTAGCTGTGCCTGCGGGCATCGCCGCCGACGCCCTCATGGACCTCTGGTCGGAGGCTGCACGGGACGAGCGCATCCTCCTGGCTAATACCGCAGCCCTGCAGGAATCGGCCGGATCGACGTTGTGGAGTGCGGACGGCGCCGATGTCGGCGTGCTGTTCGTGGCAGGCGCCAGCCTGGGTGGTTCCAGGCAGGATGCGGCGGCCGCTGCCTACTTCGAACGCCTGCACGCCACTGCTGTCGACCAGGTCGGGCCGAACCACCACATCACCCTCGACGCACGGCATCAGGGCGCGTTCTGGCAGGGCGTGGCGGGAGACCCGGCCGGTGCGGCCGTTCTTCTGGCCGAACTGGCCGATCTCCAGAGGCAGATTCTCGGACCGGACCACCCGAACGTGCTCCACAGCCGCGCCCAGCTGGCTCAGTGCGCCGGGGAAGCCGGAGACACAGTGGCCGCCGCCTCCGAGCTCGACCGCATCGTCGAGGATGGCACGCGGATTTTCGGCGCCGAAGATGCCTTTGTCCTCAACCTTCGGTACCTCCTCGCCCACTGGCAGGGGAAGTCCACCGATCCGGTCTCTGCCTGGCAAGAGCTGGTGGCCGACTACCTCCGTGTTCAAGGCCCGGATAGCCGGATGACAATCGTGGCTCGCTGGCAGTTGACGAACTGCCTGGCCGAGCGTGGCGACATGGCTGACGCCGTGGCGATGCTGGAGGAGCTACTGCTGGATATGCTCCGAGTACTGGGTCCCGACCATCCGGAGACCCTGACTGTCCGCCGCAGCCTCGTGACCTGGCGCGAGCAAGCGGGAGGCGGCTTTGATGCCACCGAGCTGCGGACGTTGTCGTCCGATGCCGATCGCCTACTGGGCTCCGATCATCCCTTCACCTTGGAGCTTCGCTGGGATGTCGCAACGAGGCAGATCCTGGACGGTGATCTTCTCAATGCGGTCGAGGTCTTTCAGGGTCTGCTGAACGATCATGTACAGGTGTACGGCGATGGCCACCCCAATGCCGCCGCTGTTCGCGAAATCTTGGCTGTCCTGCAAAAGCGGGCCACATGAATCCGGCGCGGGGGAGTCTGCTGTCGTACCTGACCGAGGGCGAGCGGGAATACCTGTTGGCCGGCGGGGTGAGGCGCAAGTTCGGCGCGGATGAGGTGTTGATCCGGGAGGATGATCCTTCCGACTTCCTGCACGTGATCGTGGACGGCTGGGTGCGGGTGTCGACGCTGCTGGAGGACGGGCGGGAGCTGGTGTACGCCCTGCGGGGGCCGGGGGACGTGCTGGGGGAGCTGGCGGCGCTGCACGGGTGGGAGCGGACGGCGTCGGTGCGGAGTGTGGAGCCGACGACGGTGGTGCAGCTGACGGCGCAGCAGTTCCAAGGGGTCCTGCGGAGCCGGCCGGAGATCGGGATCGCGGTGATCAAGTCGCTGGCGGTGCGGCTGCGGGAGGCGGAGGGGGCCAGAGTGGTCTCGGTGGAGCTGGACATCAGCCACCGGCTGGCCCGGCACCTGGCGCGGCTGATGGAGGAACGAGGGCGGACGACGGTGGAGGGCATCGAGATCGACACGCCCTTCACGCAGGAGGAGATCGCCAACCAGCTGGGGGCGTCGAGGCGGGCGGTGGCCCGGGCGATGGCGATGCTGAGGTCCCGAGGGGTGCTGAGCACGGGGCGCCGACGGATCGTGGTGGAACGGCCGGACGTGCTGAGGTCCCTGGCCTGCCTCTGAGCCGACCGCTACGGGGAGTTCTTCGCCGACACCGTGTTGTCGCAGGTCAAGTAGTGGGTGTGGGGCGCGATCAACGCCGAGCCCACGCGCCCGGCGGCCACTTCGACCGGGCCGACGGCCGCGACGGCGTGCACCCGGCGATCGGCCGCCAGCGCCAGCAGCCGATCCGGCACCGGGCTCACCAGGTCGTAGAACTCGAAACACCGCAGTTCGGCCCCGGAGAACTCGATCTTCGGGCGTAACCGATCAAAGCTCAGGTTCTGGCCGGGCACCCCGAACTCGGCCAGAACCTCGGCGAGCGCGCGCCGCAGGCACTCCTCCCCGTCCTCACGGCCCGTCCCGCTCTCGAACCACCGCACGAACCCCTCGATCGAGCCGATCGGCAGGTTTCCGCGCAGGTGATGGTCGTTGTCGGCGTCGAAGCCCAGCCGCCCCAGGGGTTCCGTGTACCGCAGCACCGCACCCGGCGGGGCGAACGCCCCCGGCCGCGACGCCGACTCCACGAGCACGATCCGGTCGTCCTCCTGGATCCGCAGCACCGCCGCGCAGTTCACCCGCACCGGCCGCGGACATCGTTTCCAGAACACGGACTCCCACCTCCTTCCGGGTGAACGCCACGCCCCGTGGGACCGGCCGCTCCTAGCATCGAACTGGATGGTCGCGTGGCCGCGGCGCCGGAACTGGCCAGTCGCCGGCCATGTTGCGCCGGCTCTGGCCGATCATGCCGAGTGAGCCAGATGGCACGTTCGTGGTGTGCCGCATGGCACTGTGCCGCGTCCACGTCCGGCGCATGCTGAATGCGGCCGGATTCACCGGTAGCGAATTCCCGGGTGATTCGTTCGGTGGTCGACGCCGGCCTTCTTCGCTCACGAGGGAGGGGGAATCATGGAGAGTCACGTCATTGTTCTGGTCGCCGGGCTTGCTCGGATCTGACCGGGCCCACACGCTCGCTGTGCTCGCCGACCGGCTGGAAGCCGGTCGGCGAGCGCGTGCGTCAGCCGGGCACGAACAACCACGCCTGTTCGCTGAAGCCCTTTCCGGGAATGTCGACGCCGACCTCACGAAAAGCGTCGGGCGAAATTCCGGGATAGCCGTGCCTGAGCACGTCTTTGAACAAGGTCCTCGACGCCATCACCACATGGTCGACGCCGGTGTTCGCGGTGAGGGCCGAGCGCAGCGCCGGCGAGTCGAGCAGGCGGTGCACGGCGATCGTCGCGGTGCCCACCCAGCCGTTGACGCTGGGCGTGAGCAGCCCCCGATCCATCGCCGTCCTGATGCGCAGCCGATGATGGTTTTCGAGGCCTCGGTTCACGTCGCGCATCGCGTGCGCGAGCCCCTCGATCAACAGCGGCACCACCCGCGCCTCGTCCAGGTTCTCGGGCAGGATCGCGAACTGGCTGTCACCGGCGCCCTCGGTGATCACCGCCGACTCCTCGACGCCGGCATGGGCCCTGGCCCGCCGCAGCACCTGCAACAGCCTCTCCTGGGCCACCATCGCCTCCGGGTTGCCGAACCGGCTGTAGTGCTCGATGTCCGCCGCCATGCACAGGCGCACGCGTGGCTGGTCATCGCTGGACCGTCGACCGGCCGGCAGCACCACACATAACCGCCACGGCGTGGGCACATGGTGGTGGTCGAGACGCCGTCGTAGCAAGGGAAGTCTCGTCCGGGCGAAGGACATGTCCACGCGCACCGTCAGGTCGAGCTCTCGCGGCGAGGATTCCATCGGCAGGAATGCCTGTAGCGCAACGGCTTCCGTCGGCAGCGCCGGCCCGTCGAGCCGGCCGAGCGTCCAGCTGAACGTCGACTCCCCGATGCCCGACACGGAGCTCAGCGTCTCCGGCCCGGTCAGATCGGCCACGACGACCGACGGGGAGAGCCCGGCCCGCACGTGGGTGACGACCCTCGACCACCCCAGGTCCGCCCGCTCCGGTGTCAGCGTCACCGTCAGGATCGCCCTGCTGTCCGTGGCGGGCACGCAGTTCGCCGTCACCATCGCGTTCACCGCAGCGAAGGGATGTCGGACCGGGTGCGCGTGCCTCCGGTGAGGTAGGCGGCATGCGGTGCGACCAGCGCCTTTCCCGCGCGGCCGTGGGTGATGTCCGCCGACGTGGCCGCCAGGACCGTCTGCACGTGGGGATCCGCTGCCAACTCCAGGATCCGGTCCCGCAGCCGAACCGCCTGCTGGTTGGCGCACACCATGTCGTGGAATTCGAACCTTCGCAGCTGCCGGTACGGTTTGCCCGCCACCGGCGTCGGCCCCTCGACCTCCGTCCTGAGATGAGCGAAGCTCAAGTTCGCCACATCGGCCGCCAGGGCGGGGAAACCCACCTCGGTCAGCTCCTCGGTCAGCTCACGGCGCAGACACTCGTCCGAGTCCTCACGGTAGGCGCCGCTGTCGAACCAGCGCAGGAACTCCGGCACCGACCGGGCCGGCAGCACGCCACGGATGTCGTTGCGCATATCGGATTCCCGGTCCGTCCACCGGTCTCCGTGAAAGCCCAACCGGTCCAGCACGTCGGTGGCCGGGCCGAAATACTTGTACACCCCGCCGGGCGGCGTGTACGCCCCCGGCCGGGATCGAGCCTCGAACAGCACGATCCCGTCGTCGTCCCGGATCCGCAGTATCGCGGAGAAGGACACGCGGACGTGTGGCGGAGCTGAGCGCGGGCGCCAGACCACGAGCCCCACCTCCTTTCTCGTGAACCCGCCGCCGGCCGGCACGTCCGTCAGTGACCGGCGACGCAGTCGTGGAGGGACAAGCTGATGACCAGACGACCACAGCCGTTGTCGCCGGGGCAACGACAATCGCTGCTCGACCTGTTCCGCGCGGAGGTCCGCTCGGCGGCCGACCGGGGGGAACCGGTGTCAGCCGACGATCTCGACGACAGCATCGACGATCCCGGCCAAGCGGACGGCGGTTAGCCGATCGTGGAAGACCTGCCGCACCACCTCGATCGTCACCTCACGCACATCCTCACCTGCCTCGACCCGTCGACTGATGATCCGCACCATCCGCTCGGCCACGTCCTCGCCGGTGTCGCGCTCCGCAGCGAGAGTCAGCGGCGTCGCGGCCGGGTGCATCGGCGTGGGCGTCTCCTTGCGTCCCAATGGCCTTTCGATGTTGGCGTCGAACCAGTGCGGCCGGCTGCGCATCGCCGCCAGCACCCGTTCGACGTCGCGGCCGGTGGCCTCCGTGGTGCTGCCGGGCCAGTCGCCCGTGACGCTCGCCCGACGTTCCGTCCAGCTGTCGATCGGCCACAGCTTGTGGCCCGCGGTGTTCGGCACGCCGACCCATTCCATGACGTGCAGGGCCAGCGCGACCAGCCACGGATCGGCGTCGAGCCGATCGGCAAGCCACCGCGGCACCCGGGGTCGCTGCGGCGCCCCGAGCAGACCGCGACGCCGGCGGTAGCCGTCGATGGTCGCGGACCTGGCCATTCGGGCGATCCACGCCTCCAGGTCGACGATCGGCGCCGTCGCGCGGCGCCGCACGCCATCCACCACCGCCTCCACGTCGTCATGGAAACCGTCGACACAATCGGGTGACAGCAGGGTCATGCGGGTCGCGCACCGCTGATGGCCGCGACGCAGCTCCAGCGGTCTGGTCAGGCGGTCGAAGACGATCGGCCACACGAGTGAGTACAACGCCCCGTCCAGTCGAGCCCGCCTAGCATTGGCCGGGCTGGAGAGCTGCGCGCCGAGCCGCCCGCCGCGGGCGAGTTCGCGCAGCTCGTCGAAGTCGCCCCGCTGGACGACGGGAGTGTGCGCTGCCGACACCGACGATCTCCTCACACATCCGGATAGCCTGTCCGGGTGGATGGTGGCCTGGCCGCGGCGTTGGAACTGGCCAATTCCAGGCCGTTCCGCGGCAACACCGGCCAAAGGCCGTGGAGGGGGCATGACGCGGTTCGAAGCCGACCTGACCCGGGAGTTCATGGCTCTGCGCCGGGGAAGGGGCCTGCACCGGCCGAACGTGCACACGGTGATAGGGCCGGCCATCGCGCGGTGGGCGGACGTTCCCCCGGATTGCTCGAACGCGGACGTCAGACGGCTGGTGAACGCCGCCGTCGCGCAGATCCCGGACATGGACCTGCCCGAGGAGGAACGGCGTGTGGTGCTGGTGGCCCTTGCGCTGGACCGGGAGTTGCGGTCCGCCACGCTGTCCACGAGGACCGAGTTGCTGGGCACCGAGTTCCGGTGGTCGGAGCGGACGACCCGAAGGCGGATCGACGACGCGTTCGCCAAGCTGGCGCAGGTGATCGTCAAACGCGTCGACCCGTCCGACCCGGAACGCGGCTGGGCGGTGCGACGGCTGCGGGTGTTGGTGCGGCTGGACCGTGAGGCGCCCGAGGTGATCGAGGAACGCACGATCGTCGCCACTCGCGACGACCTGTCCCAGATCGTCGCCCGGTTCAGCGTGCCCCGCAGGCCCGACTCGGCCGACCTCGACCGCGAGGTGCACGCCGACGTCCAGCACGGGGCCCGCATCGTCGCCGAGAACCGCCAGGGCGCCAACCACTTCCGGTACCTGCTCGAACTGCCCCGGCCGCTGGCCCGAAACGAGTCGCACACGTATTCGATCGTGTTCCAGGTCCGCGACGGGCAGCCGATCTCCGACCACTACGTGTTCAACCCGTTGGTCAGCTGCGCCATGTTCGAGGCCCGGGTGCGATTCGACGCCGGCCGCCGGCCACTGGTCGTGTGGCGCACCGACCGTGCCTCGCCCCGCACGTTGCCGCACCACGGCGTGCCCGACGGCCCCTTGCTCACCCTCGACCGGGCGGCCGAGGTGGTGGCCCGCTTCGACGGTCCCGAACAGGGCTTCAGCTATGGCATCTGCTGGCGTTCCGCCTGATCTACCGCCATGAGGTGGTCGTAGGCCTTCTGCAGGATCGGCTCCGGTCGGCCGTCGGCGATGTGCCGCTGGATGATCGGCGCCGCTTCGACGAGCCGCGCGGTCGCGGCCGCATGCGCCCAGTCCACCAGGTTCTCCGCGGTCACCGCGGCCAGCAGCCGGGCCCGGGCGTCGTCGCCGAACACGTGATCGGGTCCGGGCTCGCCGGCGGGCAGGAAGCCGTAGCTGGACAGGGCGTCGATGGCCAGCGCGACGTCGCCCTCGTTGATCAGCGCCTCGTGTTCGCCGGGCTCGCCGTGGCAGATGCCCAACGCGACCGTCCACGGCCCGAAACGCCGCTCCGGCAGATCCCGCCGCCGGACCGCTTCGGCCGCTCGCAGGGCCAGCCTGATGCCCCGCATGCGGTGGTGCTTGAACACCGCCACCAGCAACGCGGCCGGCCCCTCCAGATCCGCGGGATCGATCGTGGGCAGCATTCGCAGCACCAGCTCCTCGGCCCAGTCGAGGTCGTCGGCGCCCATTGTCGCGGCCGCGATCAGCAGTCGGTCGGCGCTCGGCGCACGGCCGAGGCGAGCGACGATCTCGGCCGCCAGGTCGGGCGCCTTCGCCAGCAGCCGGTGGGCCGCCGTTGCCGCCTGCTCGGCCGGTCCGCTTTCGACGTCGTGCAGCCACTGTTCGACGCTGCCCGCCACCGACGGGGGCTCGCCGAGCAGGCCGGTCGACATCAGGAAACCGAACCTCAGCCTGGGAAACCACGTCTGCCGGTCCTGCGCGGTGAGGTGTTCGGTGATGGAGGCCTGCTCAAGGCGGATGGCGAAGGCCTGACCGATCGTCGTGACACCGCGCAGCCGCTCAGCGAGACGGGCCAGCTGCAGGCAGCCGGCGGTGGAGTAGGCCCGGTCGAGGGCGGGCGTCGACTTCACGCCCAGCTTGTCGAGCGCCGTCTTCGCCTGGTGGTTCAACGGCCACGGATTGTCCGGCGAGATCTGCGCCGCGACCAGCAGGCCCAGTTCCGACAGGCTCGCGGCGGCCACGACGGAGCACGCGTGCTGACGAAGTTCGTGACTGGTTTCCTCGGTGAGCACGGCCTGCGCGGCCGCCACGAGCGCCACGGACGCCGACCGGTGATGCGGACCCGGTCGGGCGCGCCGCCGCAGGTCGTGCAGCGCGGTCAAGGCCCCCGACCGCGCGAGGTCGGACGCCTCCGACGACGTGATCACGCGCGACAGTGGCTCCGGCATGCCCAGTTCGAGCAGCACGGAACTGGCGTGCCTGGCCCACGTGCCGTCGGGGTGGAGGAGTTGGCGCTCCAGTTGCCGGCTGAACTCCTGCATTGTCGTCGCGGGCTGGTTGTACGCCGACGCCAGCAGTTCGGCCTTGCGCTTCGGGCTCGATGCCCTCTCCACGACCGCCGACACGTCGTCCGCCGAGACGTCCGGGCGCGCGACATACACGGTCAGCGCGTCCTGCCACTGCTGCGCGGTGTGCCGCCATTCCACGATGTTGGGGGCGGACGGGCCTCGACGCAGGCCCGAGGCGGCGAGATGATCGCGGTCGGCGTTGTCCGCGAACCGAATGCGACCGTGGTCCATGACCGCGATGCCCGACCGGATGAGCCGGGCGTCGACCGGCCTCGATTCGTTGCGGTCCAACAGGTTCATCGCCAGCAGCTCGCCGGCCCGCAGCACCTGCTCGTCACCGTGCACCTTGGCCAGCAGCAGGGCGCGGTGAAGATCGACCGCCGAGTCCGGCACCCCGTTGGCCGCCACGTAGTCCACCAGCAGCGACAGGTCCCGGGGGCGGCCGATGTTCAGCCGCTGCCACCCCCGGTCGTTGAGCAGCGCGTCGAGCAGCTTCTCGACCGCCACCTCCGGGACCCGGCGCCAGAGATAGATCTCGATGGCCCGTTCGTCGAGATTTCTCAGTTCGACCTGCTCGAAGCCGTCGACGGCCTCGCCGGCGGCGAGGATCGGCATCGCGGGGTACAGGCTGTGAAGCTCGTTCACCACCTCGGGTGAGGCGTCGTCGAGGATCAGGTGCACGACGCCGAGGCGGCCGTGCTCCGGGTCGATCATCGGCGGCCGGAAGTCCCTGGCGTGCACGAACAGCGGCACCGGCTTGGTGTCGTCCGCGACGAGGCGGTGCCCGAACTCGCGCAGCACCGTGGTCTTGCCGCTGCCCCTCTCGCCGCTCAGCACCACGTGGTCGTGCTCGGCGAGCAGCTTCTGCACGGAGGGCGAGTCGTTGGCGGCCAGCTCCAGGTAGTGCTCGACGCGAAGGTCGGCGGCCAGCTGCGGCGACGCGTCGCGCAACACACGCCGCAGGTGTCGGGCGAGTTCGGCCTTGGCCTGGTCGAGCTGCGCGTCCCAGTGCTCGAAGGGATCGACGTCCGTCAGCCATTCGGTGGCAACCGCGGCGACCGCCGTAACGGCATGCAGCTTGGCGACGCTCTGCATCTTTGCCGGCCACTTGAGGGTGCGATGTGCGGAGAGGAGCAACTGGGCCAGGTGATCACGCCACCACTCGGGTCGGGCCTGCGCCGGGTAGAGCCGATGCGCCTGCACGCGGATCGTGAGCAGCACCCGAAGCGCGTCATGGTTGTCGGCGTGGGTGAAGCGACGGCAGATCCGCAACACCTCTTCGGCGCCGACATCGAGATGCAGCAGCCGGCTGCCGAGTGCGAGGGCACGCTGGAGCCGGATCAGCTCGGCCGGATCGCGCGAGGCGTAGACGTCCCGCAGCAGCGACACTTCCAGCCAGGAGAAATCGAACTGCTGGGGGGCGCCGTCGGCGAACTCGGCGTAGTCGATCAGGTACGGCCGCCCGTCGACCACCATCACGTTGGTGCAGTTGAGGTCGCCGTGCGCCGCGGACGTCACGCGGCCGGGCAGCCCGGTGGTCAGCACGTCGAGCAGCGCGGCGAAGGGATCCGCGCAGGGAATCGCCGGAGTCGGCAGCAGTTCTCGACGCGCCGAGCCCCGGCTGGACACGACCACGCCGCTCCCGGCGCTGGCCTCAGCTCCATCGACGTGGATCACGACCGGGTCGGCGGCGTCGGCCTCGAAGGCCACGCGGTCGCCCGGCGCGTAGTCGTCGGGACCGCCGGTTGTTGTGCGGCGAAGGATTCGGTGCACCAGAGCCGGAGCCGGCGGGCCGTCGTCGGACCGGATCTCGAGGCTCACTCCGAGCCTGCGGTTCTGCGTGATGAGCGAGGAGACGTCCGGGTTCACGCCGCGGACGTCGTAGAAGGTGGACCGGGCGGCCTGGAACAGCCGTTCGATCGCGGTGACGGTCTCGTCCTGCCGTTGCGGGTCGGCGGCCACCTCAAGCAGCGTCCATGCCGGACTGGACGCGTCACCGGCGAATTCGGACGCGTCGTCGTACACGATCGCGCCCCAGTCATGCACCCGGCTGCGCTGCTCCCGGGCGACGACATCGCGAGACGCGGCGAGCACCCGCGCGAACACGGAGTTGCCGCGTCGGCGGATCTTCTGATAGCCCAGCCATTCGCGGGCCATCACGTCCACCCGGTCGACCTTGAGCACGCGGGTCAGCGCCTGTCCCTCGAACGCCAGTTCCACCCGCAGCACCATCCCGCCGCTGCGACCGTCGGTGAAAGCCTTGAGCACCTTGACATGCCGCACCACATGCGGCCAGGCTCCCTCGCCGTCGGCCTCGATCCGGCCGAGCGCCCAGCGCACCTGGTCGCGCTCGTCCTCGCCGAGCACACCCTCGGCGAAAGTGGCTTCCGGTTTGCTCACGTGCACCATCCTCCACACCGAACTGACGGACAGGGACGCATACCCCGATGACGGATCACCCGCAAGAGCGAGCAGAATGGGCCCGCCTGTGTGACGACGCCCGGCGGACGACCGTCGCGGCCGAGGCCCTGGGATTCGGTTCCCAACTGCGTGACCTGCGTGCGCAACTGCTGCGCGGCAACGGATCGCTGACCGAGTGGGACCGGTTGCTCGACGACATCGCCGCCGCGGCGAGACGGGTGGACGGACACATCACGAAGGGGGACGGGGTGCGCCGGCGCCGGCTGCTCGCCGCCGACCAGGGCGGCTACGTGTGCCCGGCCGGTCGCTGCGACCGGCACGAGCCGTGGACGGCGGTCGCCGGCACGCCGCAGTGCGGCCTGCTGTCGCGGCCGATGACCGAAATCTGAGCCCGTCCGTCAGAACGACGTACGCGCACACCTGGGGGCTGACACCATGAAGGGGCCGGAACGACGACGGGCGCTGCTCATCGGCACCGCCAACTACCTGTGCGACAGCTACGACACGCTGACCTGCGCGCAGGCGGACGTCAAGCAGCTGCTGCGCGTTCTCAGGGACTCGCGGATCGGCGCCTTCGACGCGGTCGAGTGCGTGCTCGACCCGAGCGCGGACCGGATGCGCCAGGCGATCGCCGAGTTCCTGGAGGACCTGGAGCCGGCCGAGCTGGGGCTGCTCTACATCAGCGGCCACGGCACGCGACTCGCCGGCACCACCGGCGAGTTCCACTTCGTGGCCGCCGACACCGACGACGACATCCAGCGCACCGGCGTCGACGCCGGATACGTCAACCAGCAGCTGGAACAGTGTCGGGCCGCGCAGAAGGTGGCCATCCTGGACTGCTGCCACAGCGGCGGATTCGCCCGGGGACTGAGCACCAAAGGGGGCAAGCGGGCCCGGCAGGAGCCGATGCTCGCACCCAGGGACGTGTTCATCATGTCGTCCTGCCTCGACGACCAGGTCTCCTACGCCGGAGTCGAGACGGAGGACGGCCCGCAGCCCTCCAGGTTCACCGGGGAACTGGTGAAGGCGCTGCACAGCGGCTACGCCGACACCGGCAGCGACGGCATGGTGTCCGCGGGCGAGCTGTTCGAGCACGTCAGCAAGCAGCTGCGCAGGACGTTCTCGCTGCCGCAGATGCCGGTCTACTCCGCGCTCAACATCCACGAGCCCATCTACGTCGCGCGCAGTTACCTGGGGCCGCTGCCGCGCACGTCGGAGATCAAGCTGCCGCCGCCGAAGGCGCCGACGTCGGATGCGGACCGGCAGGGCAACTGGCCGCGGCTGCTTGAGTACTACCGGAAGTGCCTGGCCGCGGAGACGTCGTCCATGCAACTGATGGGCGTAGAGGAGATCGGCGAGAGCTACGTCTGCTGGGAGGGGGAGGAACGGCTGCTGTCCGGCGACGTTGAGGCGGACGGCTCGGTGCCGGCGCCCCCGGAGGCCGTCGAACTGGTCGAGCGCGCGATCGAGGAAGAAGCCCAGCTGTGGTGCGGTTATCCGACCGTGGTGGTGGTGAAGTCCGATGACGGCAAGCGCTTCCCCACTCATCGATTCGCGCCGCTGTTCATCCGGCGGGTGGAGATCCGGATCGACGGTGACGAGCTGCGGCTGTGTGCTGTCGGCGAGCCGGAACTGCATCCGCAGCTCCGCGGCGCCGCCCCGGACGACTTCCGGCCGATGTGGCGCGGCGGCGCGCACCACGAGATGGTCCGTGAGGTCCGCAGCGCCCTGGAGAAGTACGCCGAGCTGCCGGTGATGGGCCTGCTCGATCCGAGCTCGCTCGAACCCGTGATCGACGTCCGCACGCCCAACTCCGGCTCCCGGAACTCCGCGGTGCTGTTCATGGTCAGCACCATTCGCGACCAGTCGAGCTCCCAGGTCGCGACCGAGCTCGACGAGATCGGCCGGCGGGCCGCGGCCATCGGTAACACCGCGCTCGGCGCCCTGCTGGGGCCGGCCGCCCAGCCGGTCGAGCCGAAGTGGGAACCGGTCACGCCGATGCGGCTCAACGAGGGCCAGCAGGCCGTCATCGAGTCGGCCATGGCCAACCGGCTGACCGTCGCGACCGGGCCGCCGGGCACCGGCAAGAGCCAGCTGGTGGCCAACCTCGTCGCGACGGCCGTCGCCAACGGCCAGAAGGTGCTGGTCGCCTCGACCAACAACAAGGCGGTCAACGTCGTGTCGGACCGGTGTCAGGAGCTCGTGCCCGGGTCCGTCGTCCGTACGGGCAGCAGCCGTCCGGTCAACTACCGGGAGCGGGAACGGGATTCGCTCCAGCTGCTGGCCACGATCACCCCACCGCCGGTGAACAGCAGCACCGCTCTGGCCCGGCTCGCGATGGCACGGCGCGACCTGGACGTCGTCACGAAGACGATGGCCGACAAGGCGGAGGCGGAGCGAAAGCTGCTCGCCACGGGCCAGAGCCGCGACCGTGCGGCGGCGGATCTTGGGCGGTCTACCGCCGAACTGCGGGCCGCCTTCGTCACGGTCGTCAATCCGGACGCCCATGCTGCGAAGGCATCCCGGCTGGCGCACGCTCGCCTGCTGGCCACATGGCGTCGGCGGCGCTATCTGAAGTCACTTGCCTGGCACCAGGAACCGACGGCGGAGACGTGCCATGCGCTGGCGGCCTGGTTCCAGGTCGATGCGGAGTGGACTCGTGGCCGGGCTGTGGTCGCGCAACTTCCGCCGGACGATGTGGAGACGCAGGCGCTGGCGCGGTGCCAGCAGGCCGTGCAGGACGCGTCCGAGCAGGTGCTGGACAGCGTGGTGCGGGAACGAGCCATCGGCGGCAAGGCCAAGATCCTCCGGCTGATGAATGCCTCCGCGTCGAGGTCCCCGGACTGGCCGGACGTGCCGCCGGTGTTGAGCGCGGTCGGCGGCTGGGCGGTCACCACCCGCAGCATCCGGCGCTTTCCCACGCAGCCCGGCCTGTTCGACCTGGTGATCATCGACGAGGCGAGCCAGTGCACCGTCGCCGACGTGATTCCCACGCTGTTCCGGGCCACACGGGCGCTGATCATCGGCGACGCGATGCAGCTGTCCCCGGTCGTGACGCTGAAACCCGCGCTGGAGGCCCAGGCGCGGGCCGAGGCCGGCATCGCGGCGGACTGGCTGGAGAAGCACCGGCTGTCCTATCACCGGCACTCGTCGTTCCACGCCTTCGAGACCGCGCGGGGCGGCAGCATGCTGCTCGACGAGCACTTCCGCTGCCATCCGGACATCGCGGAGATCGCCAACCAGCACTTCTACGGCGGTCAGCTGACCGTGCTCACCGACGTCCGGAACCTGCGTCGGCTGCCGGAACGGGACGAGGGTGTGATCTGGTCGCAGTGGGCCGGCCGGGCCGCCCGCAGCTCCGGCGGCTCCTGGGTGAACAAGGACGAGGTCGAGCGCGTGTTGCAGGCCGTGACCAAGCTGCGGGCGGAGCTGCCGTCGGGCGCTCAGATCGGCGTGGTGACGCCCTACACCGCGCAGGCCACGGCGCTCAAGCGCCGGCTGAGGGACCAGCCCGAGGTGTTGGTGGGCACGGTGCACGAGTTCCAGGGCGGCGAGCGTGACGTGATGGTGTTCTCCCTGGTGGCCAGCAAGGACATGCCGGCCGGCAGCCGGTCGTGGCTCAACCGCCAGCTGAACCTGTGGAACGTCGGCATCACCCGGGCGAAGTCGCACCTGATCGTGGTGGGCGATCAGGACCTGTGGGAACGGGAGGGCGGCCTGGGCGCGGTGCTCGCGGACGCCGCCGAACGGGCCAAGACCCGGGTGGCGGCCGGTCGGGACGACGAGCTGTCGCGCCTGCTGTTCGCCCGTCTGGACGGCCCGTCGGTCAGCGTCGAGCTGAACAAGACGGTCCATGGGCATCGCGCGGACGCCGTCGTCGAGAGCGGCGCTCGGACCCGGGCGGTGTTGCTCGACCGGGGATATGAGGATGGGTCGGCTTCGTGGCATCTGCGCCGCCAGCACGCGCGCGCCGGGCTGCTCGACGGCGAGCGGCTGCCCGCGTGGCGCCTGTTCGCCGAGGACATCGACACCTTGCCGAACTGACCGGTCAGGAAAGACCCAGCAGGCCGTCGATGCCGGTGACCCGCATCACCTTGAGCAGGTGCGGCTGGGGGTTGGCCACGGTGAAGGCGATGCCGCGCTGCTCGGCCGCCTGGCGGCCGGTCAGGAGGACCCGCAGGCCGGTGGAGTCCATGAAGGAGACCTCGGTGAGGTCGATTCTCACGGCGTGGGCGCCGGCGGTCGAGACAGCCGTGGTCACGGCCTCCTCGAGGCTCGGCGCGGTACCCAGGTCCACCTCGCCGGCCACGGCGAGGACCACGGTCTCCGTCCCTTCGCTGCTGATTCGCACCGGGCAACCCTACTTGCGTCCGAGCATGTGGTGCACCGCCGCATCCGGATCGGTGTGCCGGAACACGGGGCCGACCGACGGCCTGGCCATCCGGTCCGGCCCGCCGACGGCCAGCAGTCGATCGGTGAAGCCCTTGCGGGGCAACCGATTGACTGCCACGGCGTCGACCCCACCCGTGCACCTCGGTGAGCCTGCGGATCCGGAAAACACCGACCAGATCATCGGTGAGATCCAGTTCACCAGCCGGCCGACATCGGCACCTGCCGCCGCACGAACCCGCCACCTGGGTAGCTGACCCAAACCACCCGGTCACCAACAGTCACGCTTCCGTCCCCGCGATCCACGCCGCCGTCGCCGTGAGTGACGAGCCCATGCCCGTCGGTGGTGGGCAGCGCCTCGAACGCCGCCACCACCTGCTCACTGCCCGTGACCGACCGTCGCCTCCCGGCCAGCAGCTGCTACCGCTGCGCCCCCACTCCTCCAGCACCAATTCAGAACAACAGGTTCACATCTCCGAACTCGTGCCACAGGTAGCCGGCTTGGACCGCCTCGGCGTAGCAGGCCATCAGCAGCCGTTCGTCGGCGATCGCGGCCAGCATGTCCAGGTGCGAGGCCATCGGCTCGTGAAAGCCGGTGAGCAGGCCGTCCACCACCCGCACGCCCCGCTCGGGTGTGATCACCAGGTCGGTCCATCCCCGTGCCGGCGCCACACGTCCGTCCTCGACGGCGCTTTCCAGTGCCCGCACAGCGGTGGTGCCGATGCCGATGATCCGGTTGCCGGCCTCGCGGGCCTGGTTGACCAGGCGCGCGGTGGTGGCCGACACCGAAAACCGCTCCGGGTAGGGACGTTCGTGCGCCTCGGGCGAGGCGACGCCGGTGTGCAGGAGGATCGGCGCGAACTGGATGCCGGCCGACACCAGCCGTGTGACGATCCGGTCGGTGAACGGCCGGGCGGCGCTGGGCATCTCGGCGCTGCCCGGGTGCTCGGCGAAAACCGTCTGGTAGAACGGCAACGGCCACTGCTGCGGGACGTAGCTGTAGCGGATCGGCACGCCGTGATCCAGCAGATACCTTGGCACGGAAGGAACATCGAACGTGGCCGTCCACAAGCGACCCTGCGAGTACGCCTCCAGCAGCGTCACCGTGACGTCGCCGGGCAGTGTGTAGCGTTCCCCGGCCGTAGCCTCCCGGAACGGACCGTCGGCCGTGCGCAGCTCGATGAGCCAGCTGCCGTCCGCCTGCTTGGTCGACACGTGCAGCCGCAGGTCCGCGTTCAGCACCGGCACTGCCGCCGGCAGCGTCGCCGAGGTGTTGACGACCAGCACATCGCCCGGTGTCAACAGGTTCGGCAGCTCGTTGAACCGATGGTGGCTGACCTCGCCTGTGCCGCGTCGGCCGACCAGCAGCCGAACGTCGTCGCGGGACAGTCCTCGGGCCTCCGGCGGCTCGTGCGCCTCCAGCTCCGCCGGCAGCGTGAACTCCACGGTTGCGGTCATCGTTCGCTCCAGATCATCACGGTCGCCCCCGCCGGGCCGCGCACCTCGAAGCCGTAGTGGCCTCGGGGATAGCGGCCCGGCCCGCGAACCAGCTCGTCGGACCGTGGACGCAGCGCGGTGTACGCCGCCTCCACCTCGCCGTCGGTGGCCAGCTCGAACGCCAGCGGCGCCGGCCGTGGCGAGCCGGGCGTCGCCAGCTCCACGTACGCGCCGTCGGCGGCCCGCAGCACGACCCCGCCGTCGAATCGATCCACTTCGGACAGTCCAAGTCGGACTGTGTAGAACTCCGTCGCCGCGGCGAGGTCGTCGACCTCGTACGGCAACCACAGGGCGACCGGTCTCACAGGCGCACCCGGCCGGACTCCGGGCGTTCGGTCACCAGCTTCACGTAGGCCGGCACCACCGCCTCCGGCAGCTGCCGGTCGCTGATGTCCTCGCCCGGGAACGCGTCCTGGTGCATCCGCGTGCGCAGGTCGCCCGGGTCGACGATCCACACCCGTAGCTCGGGCGCCTCCACCGCCAGCACGCGGCCGATCTGCTCCAGCGCCGCCTTGGCCGAGCCGTATCCACCCCACCCGGGATACGGTTCGACGGCGGCGTCGGACGTGACGTACACGACCGCGCCTTCTCGTGCCCGCAGCGTCGGCAGCGCCTGTTGGGTCAGTGCCAGCTGGGCCAGCACGTTCACTTCGAACACCTCGCGCAGCCGGTCCAGCGGGAAGTCCGCCAGGGTCGGCAGCGGGCTCGGGCCCAGCACGCCCGCGTTGTTGACCAGCAGGTCGAGGCCGCCCAGCTCGTTCGCGGCCTCGACCAGCGCCGCCTGGTGCGCCGGGTCGGCGATGTCGCCCGGGATCGCCCGGACCGGCCCGTTCAGCTGGTCGGCGGCGGTGCGCAGGTCCTCGGCCCCCCTGGCGTCGAGGACCAGGCTCCAGCCGGCGTCGGACAGGCCGTTGGCCAGCGCGAGGCCCAGGCCGCGGGACGCGCCGGTGATGATCGCGACGGGCATCCCCCGTCACCTCCTCGGTGTCGTTCTGCTCGTCACCGACGCTATTGAGCGGAGGCCGCGCTGCCATCGGGCTCGGGGTCCGCCCGGTCTACGACCTTGGACCTAGGTCCGCCGCCCGATTCGCCGGCGGGCCGGGAGTGGGTACGGTGGCCGTCATGGGCACCTGCGACCGGGAAGAGCTGCGCGAGCTGAGCGCCGCCGTGCTCGCCGTGACCGCGCGGCGCTCGGTGCGCGAGGTGCTGCAGACCATCTTGACCTCCGCGCGCCGGCTGCTCGACGCCCGTTACGCCGCTCTGGGCGTGCCCGACGAGAACGGCTCGTTCGCCGAGTTCCTGGCCGACGGCCTCACCGACGAGCAGTGGAAGGCCATCGGCCCCGTGCCGCGCCAGCACGGCCTGTTGGGTCTCATGCTGCGCGACCCGAATCCCGTGCGGTTGAGCGATATCCGTGAGCATCCTCAGTTCGACTGGTGGCCGGCCGCCCATCCCGTGCTCACCGACTTCGTGGGCATGCCGATCACCGACGGCGACGAGATCCTCGGCGAATTGTTCTTGGCCAACAAGAACACGCCCGGCGGCTTCAGCGCCGAGGACGAGGAGCTGCTTCGGTTGTTGGCCGGTCATGCCGCCATCGCCATCGTCAACGCCCGTTTGTACGAGCGCAGCCGTGAACTGTCCATTGTGGCCGAGCGCAACCGGATCGCCCGTGAGCTGCACGATGCCGTGACGCAGAAGCTGTTCTCTCTGCGCCTCACCGCCGACGCCGCCGCTGCCCTGGTCGACCGTGATCCGGCGCGGGCCGTCGTCGAGATCAACAATGTCCGCCGCTTGGCCGCCGACGTCAGCGATGAGCTCCGCGCCGTTGTCGTCGGTCTGCTCCCCGTCGATCTGTCCGGCGACGGCCTCGATGCCGCTTTGCGTAAGCAGGCCGAGTTGCTCAACCGTGTGCACGAGGCCGAGGTGGCCTTCGTCGGTTGTCCCGTGCCGAAGCTGACCTCCGCCCGCCGCGAGGCCTTGTACCGCATCGCCCAGGAGGCTCTGCACAACGCCCTTCGGCACGCCCAGCCGGCTCATGTGGAGATCGACCTGTCCGCCGGCGACGGCTTGGTCGTCTTGCTGGTGCGGGACGATGGTGTCGGCTTCGACGCCGCCCGTTCCGAGCAGGCCGCCCGGAAGCTGGGTCTTTCGTCCATGCGTGAACGCGCTCGCTCCGTCGGCGGCCGTCTCACGGTGACGTCCACTCCCGGCGTCGGGACCGTCGTCCGGGTGGAGGTGGCGACCGGTGGCTGATCCGATCAGGGTGCTCGTCGTTGACGACCATCCCGTTGTGCGCCAGGGCTTGCGCACTTTCCTGGATCTTCAGGACGACATCACCGTGGTCGGCGAGGCCGCCGACGGTCAGTCCTGTGTGGATGCCGTTCTGGAGCTCCATCCCGACGTCGTCCTGCTCGATCTCAAGATGCCCGGCTCCGGCGGTGTCGAGGCCCTGCATGGCCTTCGCTCCTCCGGCAGCCCCGCCCGGGTCTTGGTCATCACCAGCTTCACCGATCCTGTCGCCGTGCTTCCCGCCGTCCGCGCCGGCGCCGCCGGTTACGTCTTCAAGGACGTCGACCCTCCCGCCCTCGCCGCCGCCATCCGCGCCGTCCACGCCGGCCATGTCCTGCTCCACCCCGACGTCGCCCGCCTCCTCGCCGCCGGCGATTCCCAGCCCCAGGGCATCCACCTCACCGCCCGCGAGCGCGAGGTCCTCTCCGAGCTCGCCCGTGGCCGCTCCAACCGCGAGATCGCCCGTTCCCTCGTCCTGTCCGAGAAGACCGTCAAGACCCACGTCAGCGCCATCCTCTCCAAGCTCGGCGTCCAGGACCGCACTCAGGCCGCCCTCCACGCCGTCCGCACCGGCCTCCTCGACCAGCCCCCCGCGCCCCGCCTCAGCCAGCCGTAAGGGGCCACGCGGCCGGCTGTTGCTCTCTGGCGTCGCTTCGGCGGCTGTGGCCGCGCGATGGCTCTCTTGCCGCTCACCGGGTAGCACCTGCCACGGACGTGGTCACCGCCGGGCCGTGTCGGGGATGCCAGGCCGTGCGGGTACGGGCCGTGCGGGCGCGGGGCTCAGATCCAGGCCGTGCGGGTGCGGGACTCGGAGCCGGCATTGCGGTGGGACCAAGGGGGAGGTCGGCGAAGGCACAGATCTCAGCCTGCGTCCTCTAGCCCGTCGGAGAACACCGGCCGCTGGTCCACCATCGTCACCGTCCACCGGCTGTGGTGGATGAGCCTGTGGTGGGCTCCGCAGAGGAGGACCATGTTGTCCAGGCTGGTGGGTCCTCCGTTCGCCCACTCGACCACATGATGGGCGTGACACCGCGCCGGCTCCGCCTGACATCCCGGGAACGCACACGTGCCATCCCGCTCGATCAGCGCCTTGCGGATCCCCTTCGGAGCCGTCCGCTGCTGCCGCCCCACATCCAGGATCTCCTTACCGGCCCCCAGCACCAGGCGCATCACCGTGCTGTCACAGGCGATCCGGCGGGCCTCCGCCGCGCTCACCACGCCGCCGCCTTCGACCTTCGCGACGCCCGTGTTGTCCATGAAATCCTGGAACGACATCGACAACGTCAGATGCGGTCGCTCGCCGCCCTGCTCGGGCAGGCCTTCGCTGCGGGAGGCGAGTTCGATGATTTCCGCGAACGCGTCGCCTTGTCGTTCGGCGGTGGTGCGGGGGTCTGTGCCGGAGGTGGGCTTGGCCAGCGCACTGAGCATCGCCGCGATCTTCGCCCCGTACTCCTGGTCAAGCATTCCCCAGAACACCATGCTGCCGTCCAGCTTGCGTTCGAAACGGAACTCCCGCTTCGGCGCCCGCAGCTCCCGATCGTCCGGGGCTTTGCCGTCCTGGTTGAGATGGAACAGGATCCGCTGCGCGATGTTCTTGAACTCGCCCTCGTCGAACTGGACGTTCTCCAACAACGACGCCTCAACCCGCTCCCGCTCGACCGCCGGCGCTATCCGCAACGTCTCGTGGATGACCTTCAGATGCTCCCGGTCCAACACCCCAGCGCGACCCGCCTCACGGATCGCTTGGCTGTGGAACAACTCCGCGTACCGAAGCCGCTCACGGGCTTCCCTGACCGTGAGCCGCCAGCGGATCACCATTGTCGACACGATCGAGGTCCGGTCCTCCTTCGACCGGCACGACCGGTCCCACACCTCCCACACCCGCTCCAGCTGCCGGATATAGAGCGCCCGATACAGGGTTTCGGCTTCTTCGCCGGCTTGCCACAGCTCCAGCTCGCCGTGCTGCCACCCTTCGGTGTCGGCAGGGAACTCAGGATTCGCTGACATACCCCCATTCTACTCCCCTTATGTGATCGATTTCCGTTACGCACCAACCTATACACGATCGTGGCGGCCTTCAATCCCTTCGCGGGAAAACGCTTTCCAGCCTCCCTTGCAACGCTTCCCTCACCATGATCGAGCCCCCACCTTCCGACCCGTCCCAAGCCATCAGTAAACGCGCGCACCCACCCACCCGATGCCGCGCAATGCAACTCGCCCCTCCACCCACCTCGCGCCCCTGCCACTCCAGCACCGCATGCCGAAGAGAGAGTGGGCGGAGACGGCAACTGCGCGGTGCGGACGCCCGACGCACCACCGCGACTCAGAAGTCGGCGCCGGATAGGGCCTACAGACCGAGGCCGTGTATCGCGGCGCGGACGTCCATCACGCCGACCAGGCTCAGCCGCTGACAACCTGCGGGCAGTCAGCAGCTCCGACAGTCCGGCCAGGCCGCCGATCACGAGGCAACGCCGGCCGTCTCCCTGTCATACCTGGCAACCAGCCGACCGGCAACCGCGCGGTGCGGACACCCGACGCACCACCACGGCCGCCAACCAACTAACCAACTCAACTAACCAACTCAACTAACCAACTACCAACCAACCAACCAACCAACCAACCCCTACGACCGCACCAACAGCACCCGGTACGCATTCGACCACCCGTGCTTACGCCCCCATGGCGCAAAGACCTTGTCGCCCACCAATGCCAGCACCATCAGCGGCACCGACACGATCATGCTGGCCTTGCGGGCCAGGCGATGGAGTCGGCTGGGTGGCTTGGGCTGCCAGGGCACGTTGTTGCCGCCGACGACCCAGTTGGCCCACAGCATGACGGCGGCGATCATGTCCATGGATCCGTGCGGCTCGGCCCGCTGCTCCTCCACGACCGTGAAGCCGACTTCTTCGGCCGCCGCACACAAATTCTGAATGGGCATGAGGTTGAGGTGCTGGGGCTGCAACCAGGGCATCCAGTAGCGGCCGAGCAGGCGGCCCCAACGGCTCTCGGGGTCGGGGAGTTCGATCACGAGGTGGCCGCCGGGCGGCAGGACGGCGGCTGCGGCGGACAGCTCAGCGCGGGGGTCGAGGGTGTGCTCCAGATAGTGGAACATGCTGAGCGCGTCGTAGTTGCCGGCGAGCTCGGCGGTCATCTCGGGGAAGTTGCCGCGGTAGGCGCGGGTGATCCAGCCCTTCTCCTGTGCGAGCTCGACGCCGGCGCTCATGTCGAGGCCGTGGAACTCGGTGTCGGGCAACACTTCCGAGGCGGCCTTGCAGAAGTGGCCGTGGCCGGTGCCGACGTCGAGCCAACGCTTGGGGGCGTGGTGTTTGGTGAGCAGCGCGGCGCGGTCCTGGAGGCCGGTGGTGTTGCCTTCGAACATGGCGGCCATCTGCTGTTCGCCGAGACCGTCGTAGCAGTCACGGTAGTAGAACTCGAGGCCGGCGAGGCTGAGCCGGGGGTTCTGGAAGATGTGGTGGCAGTCGGCGCATTGGGACAGTTCGAACCGGCCGGGCTTGTGCTGCAACAGGTCCACGGTGCGTAGCCGCGTGGTGAGGCGGGCCGACGAGCACCAGGGGCAGTCGCTGCGGCGGGGCTCGAAGAAGCGGTCGAGCCCGGCGGCGATGTCGGCGAGGTACTGGGGGCGTCGCGCGGCGACAGGATCCGTCTCCGGCAGGGAGGAAGCGGTCATGCGCCGCAGCGTAGCGGCGATCAAGGGCCGCTGTCTGCGCGCCGAGAGTCGGAAATGTTCCGCACCTCGGAACAGCGGCTGCGCGGCTGGGCCGGGTGGGGGCATAGTCCTACGGTTGCCACGGCAGTCCGAGGAGTGGAAGACCTTGCACAACGACCATGCGACGCTCCGCGCGACGGTGATGCTGGCGCTGCTCGTGCCACGAGGGTGGCCGGTCCGGGTCGAGGTCGAGCTCAGCTACGACACCCGCGACCCGTATGCGGTGACGGCGGCGTTCCGCTGCGGCCCGTCGGGCACGGTGGAGTGGTGCTTCTCCCGGGACCTGCTGGCCGACGGCCTGCTCACCGAGGTGGGCGAGGGCGATGTCCGGGTGGGCCCGGCCGACGATCACATCGAGTTGGTGTCGCTGGTCGTGAGCTCGCCGGCCGGCATGGCCATGTTCGAGGCCTACGCGGAGGACCTGGCCGAGTTCCTGGACCACACCTACGACCTGGTGCCGCCGGGCGTGGAAGAGCTGTGGGTCAGCGTCGACGACGCCCTCACCACCCTGATGTCCCGCGACCGGCGCTGAGTGCGGGCCTTTTGCTTGACCGCCCGTTTGTCGAAACCCTAGCGTGATCTAACGGAAGGCGCCGTCGCTTCCGTTAGGGGGGAACAGAATGGTGTTGTTGGCGCAGATCAGCGACCTGCATCTGGACGGGTCCGAGCGGGCGACGGCCCGGGCGCGGCGGGTGATGGACTACCTCGACGGCCTGCAACGGCCGGTGGACGCGCTGCTGGTGACTGGCGACCTCGCCGATCACGGCGCCGAGGTGGAGTACGAAGAGGTGGCACAGCTGTTCACCACGGTCGCGATGCCGGTGCTGCTGTGCCCGGGCAACCACGACGTCCGCGGCCCGTACCGCAAGGCGCTGCTGGGCGAGGAGCCGACGGGCGGTCCGATCAACCGCCGGCACACGGTCGGCGGCGTCGACATCCTGATGGTCGACGGCACGGTGCCGGGGCGGGGGCACGGCTTCCTTGACGACGAGACGGTCGGCTGGATCCGTGATCACCTGCGGGACGAGACGCCGACCCTGATCGCGCTGCACCATCCGCCGGCCCCGATGCACGAGCCGTTCATCGACGGCATCCTGCTGCACGAGCCGGACCGCCTGGCGGCGCTGGTGCAGGACCGTCCACAGGTGATCGCGGTCCTGGCCGGCCACGCCCACACCGCTTGCGCCACAACGTTCGCCGGCAAGCCGCTGATCGTCGCGCCGGCGGTGACGTTCGCGCTGCGCATGGCCTGGGAGGGCGGCTCGCTGGACAACTGGGCCCAGCCGCCCGGCGTCGCGTTCCACGTCGTCGAGGACGACCGGATCACCACGCACTTCCGGGTCGCATGATCGAGCCCTACGCCGTCGCCGGGTTCCTGGCCGCCGTCTTCCCGATCACGGCCACGCCCGGCGCCAGTGTCGCCCTGCTGATCCAGGGCGGCCGGCGCCGGGCGCTGCCGGTGATCGGCGGCACCATCACCGGTTTGTACGTGCACGCCACGCTGGCCGTGCTGGGCCTGTCGGCGATCGTGATGCAGTCCAGCGAAGCCTTCGCGGTGGTCCGCGTGGTCGGGGCGGTCTACCTGATCGGCCTCGGCCTGTGGACCTGGTTCGCCGGCCGAGCGCCGAAAACCCGGCCTCGCACCGAGCCGACCTACGTGCGGGCCGTGCTGGCCAACGTCCTCAACCCCAAGGCCGCGGCCATCTACCTCACGCTCGTGCCGCAATTCGTCACACCGCAGGACGATCTGGCCGTGCAGATCTACGTCCTGGTCACCGCGCACGCCGTGTTGGCCCTGGTCTGGCTGTCCATGTGGGCGTTCGTGGTGGGCAAGCTGCCGAGCACGGATGTGTTCCGCCGCTGGGCGAAACGCGTCACCGCCGTGGTTCTGGTGACGCTGGGCGTCCGCGCCGCCGTCACGGCCTAGCTTTCCAGGGGCCTTGCTCGCGGAGCCTCGCCCTCGAACCGGGTCACCTGGCCTGCTCCAGGATCTGCCCGGCCAGCTCGATGGCGTGTTCGACGCTGTCGGCCCGGTCGCGGAAGGTCAGGTCCACGAACGCGTGTTCGACGCCGGCCTCGTCGCGGGCCCGCACCAGCACGTCGACGATGCTCTCCACGGACTCGCCGGCCTTGGTGTTGACCCGCAGGATGACGTCGATGTCCGCGGGGTTCCGGCCGGCCTGCTCGGCCCCGGCCCGCACCTGTCCCAGTAGGCCGGTGATCATGGCCGGGTCGAAGAAGCCCGGCGCGGTCGCGGGCAGGATGCCGTCGGCCCGGCGGGCCGCGCGGGCGATGCCGGCGGGGGAGAAGGCCGGCAGGTAGACGGGAATCCGGTGCGCGGGCTTGATGTCGACCCAGCTCGGCGGCGTGTTGGAGAACCGGCCCTTGTGCTCGACGGGGTTGGTCGTCCAGTACGCCTCCAGCGCGTCGAGGCTCTCGTCGAGCCGGGCCCCGCGCTCGCTCATCGACACGCCCACAGCGCTGTACTCCTCGGGCGCCCAGCCGATGCCGAGGCCGGCGATCAGCCGCCCGCCGCTGAACTGGTCGATGGAGGCCAGCGACCGGGCCAGCAGCGGCGGCGCGTACCAGGGGGCGATGAGCACGCTGGTGCCCAGCAGCGGCCGGGTGGTGGCAGCGGCGGCGATCGAGAGCACCGCGAACGGGTCGAGGCTGGACCGGAACTCGGCCGGGATGCCGTCGACGCCGGGGTAGTTGACCTGCGGGTCGACCGCGGCGAACAGGCGGTCGCCGACCCACAGGCTGTCCGCCCCCAGCCGTTCGACCTCACGGGCGAACAGGGCGATGCCGTCGGGGCGGTGCGCGTGGATGCCGACATGCGGTAGGTCGAAGCCGATTTTCATCGCAAGCCTCCGTTGAACATAGGATCCTATTGTCAATATACATACCTATGACCGATGTACCATCGGAGGCGATGCGCACCTACCACTCGCCCCGGCGCCGGGACGCCGCGGAGGCCACGCGCGCGGCGATCCTCGACGCCGCGGGCCGGCTGTTCGTGTCCGAGGGCTACGACAAGGTGACCGTCGCCGACATCGCCTCGGCGGCGGGCGTGGCCGTGCCGACGGTGTATGGCAGCACCGGCGGCAAGGCGGCGATCCTGCGGGCGGTGCTGGAGCCGGCGGTCACCGATCCGGCCGTCGAACGGACCCTGGCCGGCGTCCTGGCCACGGACGATCCGCACGAGGTCATCGGCCTGCTGGCCGCCGGCACCCGGGACTCGCACGAGCGCCACTGGGACCTCGTCTGGTCTCTGACCAGCGGAAACCTGGGTGAGCCGTGCGCGGAGGCGGTGCTGGCCGAGGCCGAGGCGTCCTACCTGGCCGCCCTGGCCGCGGTGGTCGACCGGCTCATCGAGCTGGACGCCCTCAAGCTCGACCGGGGCGGCGCGCTGGACGTGCTGTGGTTCTACCTGGGCCGCCCCGGCTGGTACACGATGGTCGGCCACCGCGGCTGGGACTTCGACCGCGCCCAGGCCTGGCTGGCGGAGTCGGCGCGGCAGTCGCTGCTCAAGTCCTGACGGCTCAGAACTCCGTGTTGATGATGGCCTCCACCAGGGTTTCCCCGACCGGAGTGAGCGTCACGGCGTCCTCCGTGAGCCGGGCGAAGCCGCGATCGGCAAGGGAACGGAACCGGCCGGCCCACGGCTCGTCGAACAGGGAGTGGCCGAAACGCTTGCGGTGCAAGGAATCCCGCAACGGCTGCAAGGACGTCAGCGCCATCTTGATGGCCCGGGTCTCCTGGCCCTCGGGGGAGAAGGCGGTGGCCGAGCCGAGGGGGACCCGGCCGGCCTCGACGGCGGCGGCGTAGGTCTGCCAGTTGACGTCGGTGATCGCCTCGGAGCGCCGGCAGCTGGAGCTGCCGCCGAGGCCGATGGCCACCTCGGCGTCCTGGCGGTCCTGGTCGACCATGATGGACTTCCACTTCTCCGGGCCGATTCCACCGGACGCGAAGTACATCGTGGGGTGCTCGACGTAGCCGGCGGCGCGCAGGCCCTCGGTCAGCACGGCCCGCATCTCGTACTGCTCGTCCAGCGTCGGCCAGAAGTGGCCGTCCTTCTCCAGGCGCGCCCGGTAGCTGTCGACCTGCCAGGCCGCGGGCTTCTCGCCGGCGACACCGGTCCGCGTCTCGGCGTACGACTTGAGGTGCAACTTGGTGCACACCACCGAGTTCACGCCGGTCTCCAGCACCACGTCGAGATCGCGGCGGACGCTGTCGACGGTCTGGTCGAGCAGGCCGTACATCAGGTCGATGCTGATCCGCTCGAACCCGACCCGCTGCGCCTGGCGGATGAAGTCCACGCACATCTGGGACGTGTGCTCCCGGCCGCACAGCTTCAGCACCGGGTCGTCGAACGACTGCACGCCGCAGGACAGCTTGGTGCATCCCAAGGACGCCAACAACTCCAGCTTCTCCACCGTGAACGTGCTGGGATCGCCCTCGAACCGAACCGTGGTCTCCGGGCCGAAGTTGAAGTGTGAGCGGTAGAAGTTGAGCAACCGGGCGATATCCGACGGCGGCAGCAGCGACGGCGTGCCGCCGAAGACGTTGAACTCGCCGATCGGCGCCGACGCCAGCGCAGGCACCTTGTCCAGCCACAGCAGGGCTTCCCGCATGTTCCAGTCGGCCCACTGGGTCAGCTTGCTCGGATCGCCCTTGACCAGCACGACCGGGTACTGGCAGAACCGGCAGCGGTAGGCGCAGGTCGGGATGTACGACCAGAGGTGGATCGGTGCGGTGTCCCGCAGCTGGAGGTCCAGGTCGGCCAGGAAGGCCTCGGGGGAGTAGTCGGGGGTGTCGCCGGGAAACACGTGCGCGCCGAAGGGATCCTGCGTCACGTACTCCAGCAGATGGGCGTTCTCCTTCTCCAACAACGCGTCCAGCATCAGAACACCCCGCCGTTGCCGAAGTGGTTGTGGGCCTCGCCCGATTCGCGGTCCTCGCAGTAGTAGCGCACGAACTCCCGGAACCGGTCCGGCGGCACCTCGTCGAAGCAGGCCGGCAACGGCGGCGGGTGGCCGATGTCCTCGCCGACGGTTGCCCGTAGCCGGGCGAAGATCTCGTCGGCGAACTCGAAGTAAAGGCGGTAGGACGGCGTCTTGTAGACGTGGATCGGGGTGAAGTCGACGACCCGCATCTCGTCGGCGATCTCCTCGATGCGCTCGTGCAGCCGCTGGGCCAGGTCGGCGCCGAAGAACTCGATCACGTCGGCCGAGTCCAGAAGGGACGGTGTCAGCAGCAGCGGCAGGATGGTGTTCTTGGGCGTGAAGTCCTTGATGGAGAACTCCCACGCCTGCTGGGCTTCCGCCTCGGTCAGGTCGATGTCGCGGCTGCTGGCCCGCTCGGGCCGAATGTCCCGCATGACGATGATGCCGTCGTTGCCGTAGGCCCGGCCGGTGATCACCTCGTCGATGGCGTGGTCGACCCGGCGCGGGTTGATCTCCACGCGCGAGGTCGGCGCGTACACGATGTCCTCGCCCGAGCCGCGGACCCGGATGCCGAAGTCCCAGTCGTCGGAGAGGTGGTTGACGAAGCGGCCGTTGTGCAGCTGGTAGAAGATCTCGATGCCGCCGACCTTCTCGTAGACGTCCCGGTCCACGGCGAAGCCCTTGCCGTCGGGGAAACCACCGAACAGCGCGAAGGTCACGGCCCGGCAGCGCAGGGTGCGCTGGATCGCGTCCCACAGCCGAGGCCGCGCGGTGAAGTGCTCGGGGTTGTAGTAGTAGTCGCAGACGCCGATGGCCGCCTTGTTGGCCTCCATGGTGCGGAACAGCTCCGGCAGCCAGCGCCGGTCCACCCGGCAGTCGGCGTCGGCCGACACCAGGTAGTAGCGGGTGCCGGCGGCGCGGCCGAGGCGCTTGGCCGCGAAGTCCATGCCGGCCTTGCGGGCGCAGGCCACGCCCTGCTCGGCCTCGTCGAGCAGGTGGATCTTCAGCTCCGGGTGGGCGGCGGCGAAGGACCGGGCGATGGCCACCGTGTCGTCGGTGGAGTTGTT
Organism: Kutzneria sp. NPDC051319; assembly: GCF_040682195.1. NCBI lineage: Bacteria > Bacillati > Actinomycetota > Actinomycetes > Pseudonocardiales > Pseudonocardiaceae > Kutzneria > Kutzneria sp. NPDC051319. The sequence continues at coordinate 205,554 of NZ_JBFBAM010000013.1, forward strand.
GTCCACCAACACGATCTCGTACAGCTCCTGGTCCAGTTCCTGGGCGAGGAGACTGTCCAGCACGGCCGGCAGGTTGTGCGCCTCGTTGAACACGGGCAGCACCACGGCCAGTCGGGCCCGGGTGGCCAGCATGTCGTCGACCAGCTGCTCGGTCCGGTCCCGGTCGAAGTGCTCGCGACCGATCCGGTGGTTGTGTTCCGCCATGCGGGCACGCTTCCCTTCGTCCAGCAGCAGTTCGGCGACGCTGTCCACAAAGGACTGGTCCGGCAGGTCGGCGGTCAGCATCGGGGCCCGGCAGCCGAGATGCCCGTACACCGTGTGGTACAGCTCGTAGTCGCTGGTCAGGTAGGGCACCCCGGAGGCGATGGCCTCGCCGATCGGGTTGCCGTAGCTCTCGTAGTCGTACGAGGTGAGGAACGAGGCCAGGGTGGCCTCGGCCAACAGGTCCCGGATCGAGTAGGCCCGCCCGCTCCGCACCTCGCGCGGGGCCAGCCGGCCGCCGAACATCACCCGGTCGGCCACGCCGAGATCGGCGGCCAGCCGTCTCAGCTTCGCGTGCTCGTCGGGATCCTCCAGGGGATCGCCGGCCACGAACAGGTACACGCCCGGCAGCCGCGCGATCAGGTGCAGGTCGCGGTCGATGCGTTTCTGTGGGATCACCCGGGTGCAGCGGGCTATCAGCGGGGCGCCGGCGGGAATGCCGAAGTGCGGCCGAAAACCGGGGTTGGGCCGGGTCGGCGAGTGGTCGAAGGTGTTGGGCAGCACCGCGATGTCGTGCAGCCCGGGCGCCCAGGAGAGCGTTTTCCGCCTGGCCTCGTCGTGCAGGGCCACGTACTGGATGTGCGGCGAGTCGACCGGCGGCACGGCGTGCGGATACGGGTCCCGGCCGTACTTCCCGGTGCCGGGCTCGCTCTGCCACATCAGGTCGTGGTCGCGCCAGAGCACGAAGCGCCCCAGGCCCTCTTCCCGCCCGTAGCGCTCGATCGCCTGGTACAAGGCCTTGGTGTAGGTGATGTTCTCCGGCAGGGTGCCGTTCTCCACCACCACGAACGTCACGCCGGCCCGCCGCCAGGCCGCCACGATCCGGTCCGCCACCGCCACGGCCAGCGCCTCCACCCGGGGCAGCAGCTCGGAACGGCCGGCGCCGACCACCTCACGCAGCACGTCGGCGACGAATTCCCCGTGGTACCCCTCGATTCCCGCCAGATCCGGCCGGTCGAGCCGCACCCAGTCCGGCAGGGCCGAGGACTCTTCCCGATAGGGCCGGAAGAAGGCGTTCTTGTCGGCCTTGATGTCGTAGCCCAGATCGAGGTGCACGCGGTGGCCGCGGTCGCGGAACACCGATGCCGTCTTCACGAACTCGACCACGAGTCCGGAGATCGGGGTCGCGTCGAACGAGATTCCCCACAGCACCGACATACACCTGACGCTAACCCGGTCGCGGGCCCGGAAGACCGGTCAGGCGGCCAGGTCTGCCCGGACTTGCCTCAGGCGCTGCGGGTCCGCCAGGCCAGGACTACGATGTGCCGGCTGTCGCCCCAGCGTTGAGGCGTTGAGGCCGCGCCGACCCGGACCGCCGGAGCCGATCATGGTGACGAGTCGGTGGTGGAAGAGCAGCCGGTCGAGCCGGTGACATGGGCAGGAAACGACCATTCGGTGGGTCAGCGAGCGGAACTCGCCGGTGGTGAGTGAGAGTATGCGGCGTGACTACGTGGTACCGGCCGATGCGGGCTCGCGGCATGCACGAGGTGCACCGGGTGTCGACCCCGCTGGAGCTGTTCTTCGACCTCTGCTTCGTCGTCGCCGTCTCGCAGGCGGCGGCGCAGCTGCACCACGCGCTGGGCAGCGACCACCCGGGCCCCGGGGTGGTGCACTACGTGCTGATCTTCTTCGGCATCTGGTGGGCGTGGATGAACTTCACCTGGTTCGCCACCGCCTACGACACCGACGACGGCGTCTACCGGGCCACCACGCTGCTGCAGATCACCGGCGTGCTGATCATGGCGGCCGGCGTGCCGCGGGCGTTCGAGGACGATTTCCGGATCGTCATCGCCGGCTACGTGGTGATGCGGCTGGCCATGGTCAGCCAGTGGCTGCGGGCGGCCAAGGCCGATCCCGAGCGCCGCCGGACCGCGCTGCGCTACGCCGTCGGCATCTTCGTGCTCCAGCTGCTGTGGCTGTGCCTGCCGCTGCTGCCGGTGTGGATGTTCCCGGTGTTCGCCCTGCTGGAGATGGCCGTCCCGATCTGGGCCGAGCACACCACGCCGACCACCTGGCACCCGCACCACATCACCGAGCGGTACAGCCTGTTCACGCTCATCGTGCTGGGCGAGTCGGTGCTGGCCGCGACCGCCGCCACGCAGGCGGCGCTGGACGCGGGCACCGGCATCGCCGACCTGGCCGTACTGGCCGCGAGCGGGCTGCTGATCGTGTTCGGCATGTGGTGGCTGTACTTCGACCGGCCCGCCTCCTACCTGCTGACGTCGCTGCGCACGTCGCTCATCTGGGGCTACAGCCACTACCTGGTCTTCGCCTCGGCCGCGGCGGTCGGCGCCGGGCTGGAGGAGGCGGTGGAGGCCCACGACCACATCGGCTGGGCCATCGCCGTGCCGGTGGCCGTCTACGTGCTCAGCGCCTGGGCGCTCCAGGTCCGGCCACGCAAGGAGTACGTGCTGGACGCCGTGCACCTGGGGGCGGCGGCGCTGATCCTGCTCACGCCGCTGACGCCGTGGGCGGTGCCGGCCACGGCAGTGGTGGTCGTGCTGCTGGTCGTGTTCAGCCTGTTGCTGGGGCGGCCGTCGAATCTCGAACCACCACAGCTGTTGGAATCGTGACCACGGTCTGCGGATCGGCCGGGCCGAACGCCAGCTCGATGGCCTTGCGGCCGATCTCCTCCAGCGGCACGTGCACGGTCGTCAGGTTCGGCCACACGTCGACGGCAGTCGGCAGGTTGTCGTAGCCGGCAACGGACACGTCGTCCGGCACGCTCCGCCCGGCCGCCCGCAGCGCGCTCACGGCCCCCGCCGCGACCAGGTCGTTGGCCGCCAGCACGGCCGTGAAATCGCGGCCGGCGGCCAGCAGCCGCTCCACCGCCTCGCGGCCGGCCTGCCGGCTGAAGTCGCCGTGCACCACCAGGTTCTCGTCCGCCTCGACGCCGCTGTCGGCCAGCGCCCGCCGGAAGCCGGCCAGCCGGGCGGTCGTGGTGGTGCGGCCGTCCGGGCCGGTGACGTAGGCGATGCGCCGGTGGCCCAGCTCGACCAGGTGCCGGGTGATCGCCGCCGACCCGCCCTCGTTGTCGATCTCCACCACGTGGCCGGGCGCGTCCTCGCCGGGGGAGGGCCGCCCGCACAGCACCATGCGCGTCCCGGTGGTGAGCATGCCCTTGGCCCGTGTGGACGCGGCCGCCCGGTACTCCTCGTCCTCGGGTGCCGCGCCGACCAGGATCACCGCGTCGGCCCGGTGCCCGCGCAGCAGGTCCAGGAACGCGAACTCCTGCTCGGGGTCGCCCTCGGAGTTGCAGATCACCGACAGCCGGCTGGTCTCCGCCGCCGCGCCCTGGATGCCACGGGCGATGCCGGCGAAGAACGGGTCGGAGGCGTCGTTGAGGACCACGCCGACGATGCCGCTGGTGGCGTGCAGCAGGGCCCGTGCGTGCGCGTTGACCACGTAGTCCAGCTCGCGCACGGCTTCCTCGACCCGCTGCCGCGTGCTCTCCGCGACCGGGTAGTTGCCGTTGAGCACGCGGGACACCGTGGCCGGCGACACGCCCGCGCGGGCGGCGACCTCGACCAGCGTGACGGGCATGCGGACCCCCGGTGTCGTCCTGTTCAGACCAGGTGATCACGGTAACGCTGAACGACCTCGGCAAGCACCTCGGCCCCGTTGCGTTCCCGCATGGCGGCGTTGAATATCTCGACCTCGACCGGGCCGTCGTGGCCGGTGGCGTCCACTTTCTCGCGGATCTCGCGCAGCGGGACGTGGCCGTCGCCGAGTTGGCCGCGGCCCAGCAGCACGCCCTCGGGCAGCGGGGTTATCCAGTCCGCGACCTGGAACAGCGCGATGCGGCCGGCCGCTCCGGCCCGGCCGATCTGCTCGTCCAGGTCGGGCTCCCACCAGCAGTGGTAGGTGTCCACGACCACGCCGACCTGCTCTTTGGGGAACGGCAACGCCAGGTCGATGGCCTGGCCCAGGGTGGAGACGACACAGCGGTCGGAGCAGAACATCGGGTGCAGCGGCTCGATGGCCAGCGTGACCTTGCGTTCCCCGGCGTACGGCGCCAGCTCGGCCAGCGCGTCGGCGACCCGGGCCCGAGCCCCCTTGAGGTCCTTGTCTGGCAGCCCGCCGGAGACGAGGACCAGTACCGGACTGTTCAGTTCAGCTGCCTCGTCGATGGCCCGGCGGTTGTCGTCCAGCGCTTTCACGCGCTGCGCTGGCTCCGCGACGGTGTAGAAGCCGCCCCGGCACAGGCTGGTGACCTTGAGCCCGGCCTCCCGTATCAACCTCGCCGCCTTGTGGAGGCCATAAGCCTCGACCGGCTCGCGCCAGGGGGCGATGCCCGGCACGCCGGCGTCGACGCAGCCGGCGACCAGCTCCTCCAACGACCACTGCTTGATCGTCTCGCTGTTGATGCTGAGCCGGGCGAGAGTCACAGCGACGCCACCCGGCTCGCGGCCAACTCCGGGTCGGCGAACAGGTCCAGCTCGGCGGCCAGTTCGTAGCAGCGCACCAGATGTTCGCGCGACCGTGCCGTCTCCAGGCCGCCGATCATGCTGAAGTGGTCCTGGTGGCCGCCGAGCCAGGCCAGGAACACCACGCCCGTCTTGTAGAACCGGGTCGGCGTCTCGAACACGTGGCGGGCCAACGCGACCGTGGGCTCCAGCCGGGCCAGGAAGCCCTCGGTGTCGCCGTCGTCCAGCCGGCCCATCGCCTGCTCGGCCACCACGGCCAGCGGGTCGAAGACACCGAGCAGGGCGTCGCTGTGGCCGTGCTCGTCGCCGGTGATCAGCCGGGGGTAGTTGAAGTCGTCGCCGGTGTAGCAGCGCACGCCCTGGGGCAGCCGTCGCCGCAGCTGGATCTCGCGTTCGGCGTCCAGCAAGGAGATCTTCACGCCGTCGATGCGCTCGGCGTTGGCCTCGATCACCGACAGGAACGTCTCGGTGGCCTTGTCCAGGTCCTCGCTGCCCCAGTAGCCGGCCAGCGCCGGATCGAACATCGGGCCCAGCCAGTGCAGGATCGCCTTGTCCGACAACTGGCCCAGCAGCCAGCCGTACACCTCATGGTAGTCGTCGGCATCCCGGGCCAGCGCGGCAAGCTGCCGACTGGCCATCAGGATCGGTTGCGCCCCAGCGGCTTCCACCACCGACAGCTGCTCGGTGTACGCCGCGATCACTTCGTCCAGAGTGGATGGTGGTTCGGTCAGCTGATCGGTGCCGGCGCCGCAGGCGATCAGGCCGCCCCCGGCGGCGGCGTCCGCGGCACTGCGCCGGATCAGCTCGGCCGCGGTCGCCCAGTTCAGGCCCATGCCCCGCTGTGCGGTGTCCATCGCCTCGGCCACGCCCAGCCCCAGCCGCCAGAGATGGCGTCGGAAGGCCATTGTGGCGTCCCAGTCCACTGTGGTGTTGTCGTCGGGATCGGCGACGACGTGCGCGGCGGCGAAGATGACCCGGCTGTTCACAGCGTCAGCTCCGGGACGTCGATGCGCCGGCCCTCGGCGGCGGACCGGAGGCCCAGCTCCGCCAGCTGCACACCCCGCGCGCCGGCCAGCAGGTCCCAGTGCCACGGCTCGTCCAGCACCACGTGGCGCAGGAACAGCTCCCACTGCTCCTTGAAGCCGTTGTCGAACTCGGTGTTGTCCGGGACTTCCTGCCACTGCGCGCGGAAGTCCACGGGGGAGGGGAGATCGGGGTTCCAGACCGCCTTCGGCGTGATCGAGCGGTGCTGCACGCGGCAGTGCCGCAGGCCGGCGACGGCGCTGCCCTCGGTGCCGTCCACATGGAACTCGACGAGCTCGTCCCGGTTGACGCGGGTGGCCCAGGAGGAGTTGATCTGCGCCACGATTCCGTTGTCCAGCTGGAAGATCCCGTACGCGGCGTCGTCGGCGGTGGCCTCGTAGGCGTTGCCCCGCTCGTCCACGCGCTGCGGGATGTGGGTCGCGGTAAGCGCTTGCACGCTGCGGACCGGGCCGAAGATCTCGCGCAACACGTACTGCCAGTGGCAGAACATGTCGAGCACGATGCCGCCGCCCTGCTCGGCCTGGTAGTTCCAGGACGGGCGCTGCGCCGGCTGCCAGTCGCCCTCGAACACCCAGTAGCCGAACTCGCCGCGCACCGACAGGATCCGGCCGAAGAAGCCGCCGTCCACCAGCCGCTTGAGCTTGCGCAGCCCGGGCAGGAACAGCTTGTCCTGCACCACACCGGTTTTGACGCCGGCCTCGGCCGCCGTGCGGGCCAGCAGGAGCGCGTCGTCCAGGGACTCGGCGGTCGGCTTCTCGCAGTAGATGTGCTTGCCGGCGGCGATCGCCGCCAGCACACCCTCCTTGCGGGCGGAGGTGACCGAGGCGTCGAAGTAGACCTCCACGTCCGGCTCGGCCAGCGCCTTGGCCACGTCGGTGGTCCAGCGGTCGATGCCGTGGCGCTCGGCGAGCGCCCGGATCCGGTCCTCGTTGCGTCCGATGAGGACCGGCTCCGGCCAGATCACCGTGCCGTCGCTGGTGGTCAGGCCGCCTTGGTCCCGAATGGCCAGCACGGAGCGGAGCAGATGCTGGTTGTAGCCCATCCGCCCGGTCACCCCGTTCATGGCCACCCCGACGGTCCTCCGCGCCACAGCGCCACCTCCGCGTGATAGAAAAGCCTTTCTACGGGCTCACGCTACCCGCCCTGTCAACGTCGTCCGATCGTGTCAGCCGGCCGCCTTGAGCAGCAGGTCCAGCTCGTCGATCAGGTACCCGGCCAGGGTGTCGATGTCCGGCACCAGCTCGCGGCAGGCGACCAGGCCGAAGTGCAGCTGGCCCAGGTAGCCCACCAGGGTGATGTTGAGGCCCTGCCCGTCCAGGATCACCGAAAGCGGGTACTGCGCCAGCATCCGCGCCCCGGCCATGTACACCGGCACGTTCGGCCCGGGCACGTTGGAGATGCAGATGTTGAACGGCGGCATGCGGTGCATCATGCCGGTGGCGAACACGACCCGGGCCGCCCGCGCGGCCAGCGCCGGCGGCGCGAAGTCGGAGATGTCGTCGACCAGGCCCTGCGGAATCGTCGCCTGCTGCGCCTTGGCGATCTTCGTCGCCTCGCGCACCACGGACAGCCGCTGCTCCGGGTCCTCCAGGTTCGTCGGCAGCACGGCCAGCATCGCCGACACCCGGTTGCCCATCGCGCCCTTGGCCGTCTCGTCCCGCACCGACACCGGGATCATGGCGTTGAGCGGGCTCGCCGGCAGCGCGTCGTGATCGGCCAGCCAGTGCCGCAGCGCGCCCGCGCACATGGCCATCACCACGTCGTTGACCGAAGTGCCGAAGGCGTTCTTCACCTTCTTGACGTCGGCCAGGCTGACGCTGCGGAACGCCACCCGGCGGTGCGGGGTGATCTTCTTGTTGAACGGGGTGGCCGGCGCCCGGCCCAGGGTGGTCGGGATGACGCTGCCGTCGCCGCTGTTCAGCCCGAGCAGGCCGCCGACAAGCGGGCTGACCAGCGGGGCCAGCGTCGGCACCTTCTTCACGAACTCGCCGGCCAGCTGCACCGTCTGCACCGGCCGCCAGGCCAGCCGGGCGGCGGCCCGGGTCATCAGCGTCAGCGGGCCCGGCGGCCGGGCCGGCACGAACTCCTTGGCCGGCGGCAGTTTCCGGCCCTCCGGCTTCAGGTCCAGCAGCACGGTGAGCAGCTCGGCGCCGGACACGCCGTCGATCGCCGCGTGGTGCACCTTGGTGTAGACCGCGACCAGCCCGTCGGCCAGCCCGGTGATCAGGTAGGTCTCCCACAGCGGGCGGCGCCGGTCCAGCGGGCGGGCGTGCAGCCGGGCCAGCTGCTCGGTGAGCTGGGCCTGCGAGCCCGGACTCGGCAGCGCCACCTCCCGGATGTGGTACTCGATGTCGAACTCGGGATCGTCCACCCAGTACGGCTGGTCCAGCCCGAGCGGCACCTCCAGCAGCTTGCGGCGCATCACCGGCACCAGCGGCAGGCGCTGGCCCAGCACCTCGGTCAGCAGGGCCAGGTCCAGCGGCCGCGGCGCGTCGCTCGGATCGAGCAGGCAGACCCCGCCGACGTGGCCGGTGGAGTTGGTCGTCTCCAGGGCGAGGAACGCGGCGTCGAGTCCGGTGAGTTGCTGCATGACACCCTTCACTTTCCGGCGATGGTTGGGGTGCGGGCGAGCCAGTCCGTCACGGCGTCGACCACCGCGTCGGGTGTTTCCAGTTGGGGCGTGTGGCCGACGCCGGTCAGGAAAACGCTGTCCCAGGCCGGATTGGCCGCCGCGACCTGACGGGCCAGCGCGATCGGCACCAGCCGGTCGACGTCGCCGCTGATCAGCAGGACCGGGGCCGGCAGGCCCTTGAGGATGTCCCGGTAGCGGTCGCCCCGGGCCAGGAACCGCATCAGCGAGCGGCTGGCGTTGAGGAAGGACTGCTCCTTGCCCGGGATCCGCCGGCGTTCCTCGGTCATGGCCACCGACGCGTCCAGCATCTTGGCGTCGGCCCGGCTCGGATCGCCGAAACAGAGGTCGTTCATCCGCTGCACAAGCTGCCGTGACGACATCCGCGACTGCGCGAACCGCATGTACAGCTCGCCGATGCCGGGCGTCATGTAGGTCATGAACATGGCGGCCACCCGCAGGTCCGGGCGGGTGGACGTGGGCGGCAGGGCCGGGTCGACCAGCACGAGACCGGCGACGCTGTCCGGGTTGTTGTGGGTCTGGAGCACGGAGATCACGCCGCCCATCGAGTTGCCGACGAGCACCGCCGGCTCCTTGACGACCGTGGCGATGAACCGGTTGACCAGGCGCACGTTGGCCCGGATCGTCGTGCTGCGCGGGAAGCCCGGCGTGAGCCCGAAGCCCCGCAGGTCGAGGGCGACGGCTCGCCTGCCCTGAGCCAGCGCCCGGCCGACCAGGGACCAGTTCAGGTGCGAGCCGCCGAGGCCGTGCACGAACACGATCGGCGGGGCGTCGCCCTCGCCGCCGAAGCCGATCCAGTGCACCGGGCCGTCGATGTCGGTGACCCAGCCCTGACCGCCCCATGGCTCGGCGAACGCCCACGGCGCCGGGTGGGTCATCGGGCGACCGGGTAGAACGCGCGGGCCCAGCCGCGCGGCTGGAACGGCCGCCACGTGTCGGCCGGCTGGGCCAGCCGGTCGGCGATCGCCCACAGCGTGGCCGGGTCGACGCCGAAGCCCAGGTGGGCGCACATGACCTCGATGTTCTCCCGGTCCGCCGCCGGTGTCTGCATGCAGGTCCGCCAGTGCACGATGCCGTCCGCCTTCGAGTAGATCGCGGTCGACGGCACGGGGATCGGTTGCCCGAGCTGGTCCCGGCTGGGCACTCGGTCCGAGCCGGCGTGCCGGCGGGACCGGCGGCGGAAGGCGTACTCGGCGCGGCTCTGCCGGGGGTCGACCAGGGCGAACGGGCTGCCCAGGGTGATCACCTGCCGGACCAGGTCCGGATGGTCCCGGGCCAGCTCACGGGCGTAGATGCCGCCGAGGCTCCAGCCGATCAGCGACACCGGGCCGCCCGTCCCGGCGGCCAGCTCCCGCAGCCGCAGCGGCATGCCGTCGAGCACCTCGTCGGTCGGCCCGGTGTTGCGGCCGAGACCCCAGCCGCGCGTGGTGTAGCCGAGGGTCGCCAGGTACGAGCGCAGCGCCTGGTTGCTGACGTCATCGGCCAGCAGACCAGGCAACAGCAGCACGCCATGGCCGTCGCCGCGTGGGGCGCGGGACAGCAGCGGCACCGCGAACGGCAGCGAGGCGAAGGTCATCGCGCCCCGCGCCGGCTCGGTCAGAAACCACCGCAGAGGCGGGCGGTGCGCCGCCCCGGACCGCTCTTCCGCTTGTCGGGCAACAGACATGCTTGCCCCTCTCGTCTCGGCGGGGCGGTCCGGCTGCGCCCGTGACCACGTTGTGTTATTTGCGCATGGTAGGAAGCCGTCCTGGTCGCTGGCAATGACATGGGGGATCTTCGGGCAGATGTGCGGTCATCGTCCGGACATCGTGCTCACCGCCCGTGACACGCGGGGGTCGGCCATGAACGAGGCCAGCGGGATCGGGAACGGGATGCGCCAGTTGGGGTACTCGTCGACCGTGCCCGGCAAATTGGGCTGGCGGGTCTCGCCGATCACGTCGTAGGGGGAGGCCAGGACGAGCCGGCACGGCGTGCCGGCCAGGAAGGCGTGCATCGCGACGATCACGTCCTCCTCGGCCGCGGACTCGTCGATGCCCAGCAGTTCCCGCAGCTCCCGGCGCTCCTTGGCGGCGTTGGCGTACTCCGCCTCGACGTCGCCGGCGAGGACCTTGAGCTCGGCCCGCACGCGGACGTGCTCGCTGCGCAGGAATCCCGCCGCCGTCGGCAGGTCGTGGGTGCTGATGCTGGCCGCCGCCCGCTCCGGCCAGCTCGCCTGGGGCAGCATGGCGCCGGTGTCGTCCCGTTCGAACCACAGCACCGCCGAGGACAGCATGTTGTTGGCGTGCAACGTTTCCGTGACGACGGGTTCGACCGTGCCCAGGTCCTCGCCGATCACGGCCGCGCCGGCGCGGTGCGCCTCCAGCGCGAGGATGCCGGTCATGGCGTCGGCGTCGTAGCGGACGTACGTGCCCTTGCGGGCGTCGCCGCCGGGGATCCACCACAGCCGCCACAGGCCGGCGATGTGGTCGATGCGCAGGCCCTGCGAGTGTCGGAACACCGCCTGGAGCAGGTCCCGGTACGGCTTGTAGCCCGCCTCGGCCAGCTTCCTCGGGTGCCAGGGCGGCAGCGACCAGTTCTGCCCCTGCTGGTTGAAGGCGTCCGGCGGCGCCCCGACCGTCACGCCCGGGGCCAGCACGTCTTGCAACGCCCAGGCGTCCGCGCCGCCCGGATCCACGCCCACCGGCAGGTCGTGCACGATGCCGACCGCCATGCCCTCCGCCGCCTGCCGGGCCTCTTCCAGCTGCCGGTCGCACAGCTCCTGCAGCCAGGCGTGGAAGGAAATCCGGGCCGGGTCGGCCTGTTCCAGCACCGCCGGGCCGTCCGGGTGCCGCAGCTCCGCCGGCCATTCCCGGTAGTCCGCGCCGTGCTGCTCGGCCAGCGCGCAGTAGACGGCGAAGTCGTCGCCTGGCCGGTGCTCCTGCGGCTTGATCAGCTCCAGCGCCGCGATCTTCGCGTCCCAGACCCGGTCGTAGTCGATCAGTTCTTGCTCTTCGTCCGGCTTCAACGCATCGACGGCCGCCTTGGTTGCGTCATCCGCCTCCAGGTACTCCTTCGTGGCCGTGACGCGGAGGTAGACGGGGTTCGTGTGGCGGCGGCTGCTGGGGGAGTAGGGAGAGGGCTGGATCGGGTGCACGGGGGCCACCGCGTGCATCGGGTTCAGCAGCACCACGCCCGCGCCCGTGTCCTTGGACCAGGTGACGAAGTCCTTCAGGTCGGCTAGATCGCCCGAGCCCCAGGAGTCGCGGGAATGCATCGAGTACAGCTGGAGCATCCAGCCCCACGTCCTCGGCGGCTCCGGCAGGCTCTTCGGGACGACCACCAGCGTGATCTCCCGGTCCCCGGCGATCAGCGTGTGCCACCCCAGCGGCAGATCCCCGGGAATCTCCTGCCCGATGTCGAGGGTCCGCCCGTCCTCGGTGCGAATCCTGGCCCGGCCCGATGCAGGGAAGGACGCCTTACCCTCGTTGGACGCAGTGAAGGAGTCCTTCCCTGCATCGGGGAGGGACTTGGTCTCGCCCTCGCGCAGGACGATGGTCGGGGGCAGCTCGTCCCGGCTGACCTGGGCCAACGCCGTCCGGACGGCCTCGGGGGTGGCCGCGTCGACACCGAGCTTGCCCAGCACCGACACCACCACGTCGGCCGACACGTCGACCCGGCGCCGCTCGCTGCCCTCGTACCAGGTGGCCACCCCGTGCGCTTCGGCCAGCTCCATCAGCTGATCATCCATGGCCCTATTCTGTCGGGCCCCGGCGTCAGAAGAGCGACCCCACCGCCACAGCCCCGCCCACGGCCAGAATGATGCCCCCGATCGCGAAGCCCAGGGGCTTGCGCCGCCACGCCGTGTGCCGGTCCAGCGCGTACCAGCCGGGGCCGGTCAGCAGCAGCGCGAAGGCGATCGCCGTCAGGGTGACCTCCAGCTCGAAGCCGACGCCCGGGCCGAAACCACCGGCCCACTTGGCCCGCACCGCGCTGATGCCCACGCCGAGCAGCCCGGCCGCGGCCAGCGGCGTGAACAGGCCGATCACCATCAGCACCGACCCGGCGACCTCGGTGACACCGGTCAGCCAGGTCAGGAACTCCAGGTTGCGGCTGAAGCCGAAGCCCTGCAGCTGCGCGGTGAACGCGGCCATGCCCGGGCCGCCGAACAGGCCGAACACCTGCATCAGCCCGTGCGCCCCCATCGCGACCGCCAGCATCAGGCGCAGCACCAGGAGCCCGTAGTCCAGGCCGCCGTTCTCGTCCGACCAGCGGGACATATTCGTCACGCCGGACACCCTAGCCACCCGCCCGCGTCACGCTGAGCGACATACCGCAGCCCGTTGTTCGATGGTGTCGGTGAGGTCCTTGCCGTCGGCCCGGCTTGCCCACGGTCGGCGTCCACACGTAGCAGGTGTTGATGTGGAACGTGAGCTCGGCGGACGGGATGTCGCCGTGCGTGCCGTAGGTCATGACCGGCTGCGTCGCGGGGATGACCGCCGGGGTCGAGGTCCGGGTGGTCGCCGGCCGAGTTCGGGGCCCGGGGTTCCCGCAGCGGCTACGCTCTCGGGTCACTGGGGAGGGATCATGCAGGACCGCTGTTACTGCCTCATTCACGCCCGGAAGCGGCGGCCGCGCGAGGTGAGGTTCCACCCGCAACGGCAGGACACCGATGCCGATGGCTGGCTGCGGCTGCTGGAGCTGATCGACGAGGCGGCGGCGGACGGCCGCCCGGAGTTCGCGCCGCTGCGTGAGCTGACCGAGGAACAACGCGGCCAGGTGATCGAGCTGCCGCCGACCATCGGCCGGCTGACCGACGTGCGGAAGCTGGTGCTGTACGGCAGCAACCTCCGCTCGGTACCGCCGGAGATCGGGGCCATGGCTGGTCTATGGGAGTTCGACCCGTACACCTCGTATTGGCTGCACTGGTTCCCGTACGAGATCACGCGCTGCCCGAACCTGGTGGCCAGCACGGTGAGCACCCGGGCGCTGTACGGCAACGTCAAGTTCCGGATGCCGTTCCCGGCCCTGGACGGCACCAAGCACGTGACCGCGACGTGCAGTGTCTGCGACGGACCGATCCGGCAGGTGCACCAGGTGTGGATCTCGCTGGCCGTGGCCACGGATGTGTTGCCGCTGCTGGTCAACGCTTGCTCGCCGGAGTGCGTGGCGGCGTTGCCGAGGCCGCCGGAGGGCTATGTGCCGACGGCGCACACCGGCGGACTCCGGGTGAAACAGCCGCCGGCCGATTGACGGCGCGTCAACTCCGCTCGCTCGGCCGGCGGCCATCACGGGCGAAGGTGGGTCAGCGAGTCTGCTCAGCCCCCGCCGACCGGGCGATCCGCCGGTACGCGTCGGCCAGCCGGCAGAGGTATTCGGTGTCGCTGCCCAGGTCGTGGCCGCCGTCGACGGTGACCGCGGCCGTGCGTGGCGGCTCGCCGTCGCGGTGGGCCCGCAGGGCGGCGGCGATCGCGGCGGCCTCGTCGCGGCCGTCGGCCGGCTGGTACGGGCGGATGGCCAGCAGGCCGTCCCGGATCTCGATCACCCGCCGGTACAGCTGCAACTGGGTGGGGAACAGGGTGGGCAGGCCCGGCGGCTCCAGCGCGATGGCCGGCTCGGCCCGGTAGAGGTCGCGCCACAGCGGGCCGAGCCGACGGTAGCTGCGGTAGCGGCGCAGCCACCCGGCGACGGCCGGCGCCGCGACCCCGGCCAGCACCAGCAGGTGGGCGGCGGTCGGCAGGGCCTTGCTCAGCAGGTAGCCACGGCCGACGGAGAAGTCGATCGGGGCCCGGGAGGAGATCGCGACCAGGGACTTGCTGATCATGTACGCGGCCGCCGCGGCGATGCCGACGGCGATCAGCCCGAGACCGAGCCGCATGACCCGGTCCGGCGCCTGGCGGGCGTCCCGCAGACACAGCCGGGCGATGACGGCGAACTCGGGCAGCAGCGCGGCGGCGTAGGCGAGCGAGTACTCCATCACCCACGGCGACTGCGGATACAGGTCCGGGGTGAGCGCGAACAGCACGACCATCGCGGCCCCGGCGAAGATCGCCCACGCCGTGTGCGCCCGCACGTCCTTTCCGTTCAGCCGCAACAGGATCTGCGCGCCGGCCCACACCGCGAGCAGCAGTGCGAGGTGGCCCACGAGCCGTTCGGCATAGGGCAGGCCCACGGTCGGGGTGAAGTCGGCGACGACCGGGGTGAGGGCCGTCTGCGAGACGGCCAGGCCGAGAACGCAGACCCGCACGAGCCGGCGGCCGGGCTTCCGGCTGGGCCGCAACCACAGCAGCAGCCCCCAGGCCAGCAGCGCCGGGCCGTAGCGGCGCACCAGCTCATCCACCGTCGTTCTCCAGCGCGGAACGCAACCGGTCGGCGGCGGAATCCTCGGGCCGGCTCGGGAGCGTTCGCTGACTCAGCAGCGAGGCCAGCACCTCCGCCTCCCGCTCCTCGACGCTGGAGTAGCCGGTGCGGCCCAGCACCCGGCGGATCAGGTTCGGGTCGAGGTCGGGCATGAGCAGCCGGGCCTGCTCCACCGGGTCGACCGTGGTCGGGAAGTGGTCGCACAGCATGTGCCCGATCTCGTGCAGCACGATGTGCTGCTGGTGCGGGGCGCTCGTGTTCTGTTCGTACGCAATGAGATCCGTGGCGTCGGTGGCGATCCACAGCCCGCACACGTCATGCAGATTCGGCAGCGGCAGCCGGATGATCGGGCGGCCCCGGCGCGTGCTCAGTTCGGCGCACAGCGTCGGCACGTCGAAGGTGGCCGGCAGGTCCAGGTCACGGAGCAGGGCGGCGCAGCGGTGCCGCAGCTTCCGCCCGCTGCCGATCATCGGTCCGTGTCGGCGAGGGGATCGGGCAGGCCCTCCAGCTCGCGGACCCGGTCCACCATGTCGCTGATCGCCTCCAGGCTCTTGGCCGACAGTCCCCGCGCCCGCAGGGCGATGTTGCGCACCGGGGCGTCGCGCAGCGCGCTGAGCAGGGCCAGTTCCGCGTTGATGCGGTCGGCCGCCTCGTCGTCGAAGAAGTACGCCGGCGGCACGCCGAAGAAGCCGGCGATGGCCTCCAGGTGACGCTTGGTCGGGTTGTCGCGCAGGCCCTTGCGCAGCTGCCACAGGTAGGTCGCCGAGATGGTCGGGCCGCCCTGTGCCCGGATCGCCTCGGCCACCTCGTCGAAGGTGTACTCGTCGCCCCCCGCTTGGCGGACCGCCGTGAACAGGTGGTTCACCTTCGTCGCCAGCGGGCCCCTGGCGATGTCCTCTGCCATGGGCGGCATCCTACCCGCGGTAACTGTCGTGAACTGGGCACGCCTAATCCGCTTCACGCCAGTTGACGGGCCGGTGTGGCCGGTTTACTGTCGTGCCGTTCCGGCAAACGGGTGTTGTGTCTCGGGGAGGAAACCGCCTTATGTCTCGGATTCTGAAGACTGCGCTGGCGTGTGCCGCCGCGGTGGGATTGGTGTCGGTGACGGCGCCGGTCGCCAATGCCGCCACCCAGCACTGGGGGACCGTCTACGTCTACGACCACGGCGGCAAGGTCGGCGCCGGATACGGCGACTTCGCCAACAATGGCGGCGTGTACGCGACGGTCGGCGCCAACTGGGTCGACATGCTCAACGACGGCAACGCCATCTACGTGCAGGTGGACTTCTCCTTCTGGGAGAAGGACCACACCGGTCAGTGGGACTGGGTGATCGACAAATCCGTGCAGAGCAGCCGGAACTCCCGCTTCAAGCCGGTCGGCGGCCCGCTGTCGACGCGGCTGCACGCCGGCGCCACGCAGGCCCGGGCCGATATCAAGGTGTGTGAGGACATCAGCCTCACCACCGACATCTGTTCCGCGCACGCAATCGTGTCCTTCAGCTACTGATCGCGACCACGGGGGAGAAATGAAGAACACAATCGTCAAGATCGCCACGAGTGCGGCCGTGGTGATCGCCGCGGCCGTTGTATTGCCGGCCTCGGCCGAGGCGGCCACGCAATCCGCGCCGAACTGCCAGTTCGGCAACACCTACGGCGTCCGCGTGGATCACGCCAAGGTGGTCGCCGACAACGGCGTTTCCGTCGGCGAGATCCAGTTGTGCCGGGACAGCGATTACAAGTTCTGGGGCTTCCTGCTGCTCAACCAGCCGCTCAACGCCAGCACCTACGGCGATGCCGTCATGGAACGCGACCGTGACGGGCTGCCGGAATTCGTCGGCTGCGAGAGCGCGGGCGGCAACGGCATCGTGCTTCCGAACCAGACCCGCTGTTGGACCCCGAAACTCACCGGTCTCAGCGGCGCGTACAGCTTCCGCGCCGAGGGCTCGACCACGAGCAGCCACACCGGCACCACGCTCACCTACGGCAGCACCGGCACCACCCGCTGAACCCGGTGGTGGGGGGGGGGGGGGGGCGGGGCGCGGGGGCGGGCCCCGCCCGCCCCGCCCCGCGGGGGGCCCGCGGGGGGGGGGCCC